>JAHJAR010000132.1 GCA_018814045.1 Planctomycetota bacterium
CCAACATTCTGGAGTTCGGGTTCAACCTGGCGGCGGGCACCGTCGTGAGACCGATTTCCGGCGACGCGGATCGGCCGGGCTTCGTCATCTCGACCGGCGTCACCCGGCAGGAGGCCATCGACTCCGCGCAACAAGCCATCGGCGCCGTGCGCTTTGTCATGAGTGAATCGACCAGCGCGATGAAACCCGCATGATCATCGACTCCCTTACGCACGTGACACCCGACGGCCGCTGGTTCCGTACGAACCACGATGCCGGCGAAGCGCGGTTGCTGCGCGAGATGGACGCGGCGGGCGTGGAGCGGGCCGTTGTCGTGCCGCTCGCCGGCTTTATCCCCAACGAGTTCGTGCTCGACGTCTGCGGGCGTCATCCGGGGCGGCTGGCGCCAGGGGCGTCGTTCAATCCGGCGGCGTTTTCGTCGCCGAGGGAAACGGCCGGCGAATTTCGCGCCGCGTTGCGCGGGACGGGCTTCAAGGTGCTCAAGCTGCATCCGCGGCTGAATCGTTACGACCCGCTCGATCCGCGCGTGACGGCGGTGCTGGAGGAATTGGCCGGCTGGAACGAGTGCTCGCTCGTGTGGCTCGACTCGCTGCTGTATTTCTCCGGCGGAACGTTGAGCAAGCCGCCGGTGGACACGCTGCACGAGCTGATCGGCCGTCATCCCGAGCTGAGATTCGTGCTGTTGCACGCGGGCGGGGCTGGGGCACTCCACTTGGCCGAGGCGATCCGCGATTGTCCGAATACATGGCTCGACGTTTCCTTTACAATGCGGCGATACGCGGGAAGTTCGGTCACGACCGATCTGGCTTACCTGTTGCGAACGTTCGACCGGCGGATGATCTTCGGATCGGATTTTCCGGAGATCGGCATCGGCGAGGCACTGGCGGATTTTCGTGACCTGAGCCGGGGCCTGGAGAGTGAGAAGCTCGCCAACGTCCTCGGCGGAAACCTGGCCGGATTGCTGGACAAGGAGTGACGGTGGACCAAGTGGACCGGCGAGATTACGTCGATCGATATCGCGCTCGATTGCACCAGTACGGCTATTCGCCGGAGACGCTCGGGTGGGGCAAGCACGGGCGTCAGGAGGTTCGTTTCGCGGTGTTGGCCGAGCAGGCACTCCTGGCGCCGGAAAGCGCGGTGCTCGATTACGGTTGCGGTTTCGCCGACCTTTACGATTTTCTTCGGGCGCACGGCTGGCGCGGCCGGTACACCGGCGTCGATATCGTTCCGGACCTGCTGGCGATCGCGAGCGAGCGACACCCGGATCTCGACCTGCGCGAGTTGGACGTCACGGGCGACGATGCACGACTCGATGAATTCGATTTCGTCATCGCCTCCGGCGTATTCAATGCGAAGCTCAAGGTGGGCGACAATCGCGAGCACATCGCCAGGGCGCTGCGGGCGCTGTTCGGCATGACGCGTACGGCCCTGTCGGTCGATTTCCTGAGCACGCACGTGGATTTCCAGAAGCCCGACGGCTGGCACACCGATCCGGCCTGGATTCTCGGGCAGGCGAAATCGCTCAGCCGGCGGGTTTTACTGCGGCACGACTATATGCCGTACGAATTCTCCGTTACTGTTTTTAAGGACGAGACGGTTTCCGAAAGGAACGTCTTCGAGACGTTCGAGCGCCGCCTGGTTGGGCGCGATTGAGGCGCCGTCGCGATGAAGCAAGGATTGAAGGTCAGAGTCGTCATTCCGGTTTACAACGAGGAGACGGGGATTCCGGCCCTGTTCGAGCGTTTGCGCGGCGTAACCGCGAGCAACACGGACGTCTCGTTCGAATTCATTCTGGTGGACGACCATTCGAGCGACGCGACGCCGGAGTTGATGAAACGCGCTTGCGCGGACGCGCCGGAGTACACCTACCTGCGTCTGTCGTCCAATTGCGGCAGCCACGTCGCGATTCTCGCTGGGCTGGAACACGCGCGGGGCGATTGCGCGGCCTTCCTCGCGGCGGATTTGCAGGACCCACCAGAATTGATCCCGCGACTGATCGAAAGCTGGCGAGAGGGAAATCACGTGATCTGGGCCGTCCGCGCCGAGCGCGAGGGCATCCACTGGATCGAACGCGTGTTCGCCGAAACTTACTACTGGCTGTTGAGGCGAGTCGGCATGGTTAAAATGCCGCCGCGTGGCTCGGACTTCGCGTTGTTAGATCGCAAGGTTATCGACGCGCTGTTGGCTTCGGTTGGAGCGAACCCCAGCCTGGGAGGCGATATCGCCCGACTTGGATTCCGCGAGACGCACATTCCTTACGTCAAGAAGGCGCGGATGCACGGCAAGTCAAAGTGGACGATCGAGCGCAAGCTGCGCGCTTTCGCCGACGCGTTCGTGTCGTTCTCGTACGTGCCACTGAGGTTCATGTCATACCTGGGGATGGCGTGCAGCGTTCTCGGCTTTCTATACGCCGCTTTCATCATCATCATGCGTCTGGCCGCGGCCCAACCGATCGCGGGCTGGGCGTCGATCATGATGGCCGTGCTGGTACTGGGGGGCGTGCAGATGACGATGCTCGGAGTGCTTGGCGAGTATCTGTGGCGCACCCTGGAAGCCGCACGCCGGAGACCGCGGTATTTCATCGAGGATTCCTTGCATCTCGATCAGGACTGCCCGCCTCAACGGACCGAACAACAAGCCGGCAACGTGGGAGTCGGCGCTCCCGCGCCTACTCGGCGTGAAGACCGGGAAGCGGTGAATTAGAATGCCTTCAGGAGCCAGAAGGTTTCGTTTCGGCTTGAGCGCCGTCGGGATTCTGATCGGCGTCGGGCTCCTGTTGCTCATCCTGCCGAAGTTCAACTTGCCTGAAGCGTGGCGACAGGTAACAGCCTTGTCGCCGCAACGCCTGTTATTGCCTCTTCTAATCTCGCTCGTGACCATCCCGGTACGCCCATTGCGCTGGCAGTGGATGTTCTCACGAGAGCATCGTCCCAGCTTCTCGCTCGCCACGCGTGCTTTCTACATCAGCCTCTTGGTCAACAACCTGCTGCCCGCCCGCGGCGGGGACGTACTGCGTTGCTTTCTTGTGGGACAGGATCCCTCGTTGCGAAACGCAAGTCGCGTACTGGGAACGTTAGGAGTCGAGAAGGCGCTGGACGGCATCGCACTGCTCTTTGTTGTCACCCTGTCTCTGGTCTTTCTCGACCTGGCGCCGTGGCTGGAACGTCTGGCGGCGCTTTCCGGTCTTGTGCTATGCGGCGGTTCTCTGATGTTATGGTCCCTGCAACGCCGCCCAGACGTGTTTCGACGACTTGTGCTAACCTGTTGTCGGTTCGTCCGGAAGCCGGCCCTCGGAAAGAAGATCGAGTTGCTGTTCGCGAGCTTTGCCGAGGGATTGAGTGCCGTCGGGTCCGTGCGCAAGATGGCCGCACTCGTGGTCTTGACCGCCGTGCTCTGGGGCCTGGAAGGAGCATTGGTCTGGGCTCTGGCGGCGGCCATGGGCGTGCCGCTCTCGCTTGCGGGCGGGGCGCTGGTCGTAGCCGTGCTGGGACTGGGTATGATGGTGCCGGCTGCTCCCGGTTTTGTGGGCACCTACGAATTCTTCGCAACGGCGATTCTGACCGCGCTCGGAGCGACGCCGGACAGCGCTTTGGCGCTGACCCTATTAATGCATGCATGGTTTCTGTTGGTCACGACCGGTGTCGGTGCCGCTGCTCTAGCAGGCAGCGGGATTGGTTTGTCTCGCGCGTTCGCCGCACGGGCAACGTCGTCCGTCCGCGAACGAGAGGCTGAAGAGTACTGCGACCGGAATCTCACGGGGCGCCCCGGCGTTTTGGCCAGTTCCAGACATCGCGATCTCCCGGCTTCCAAAGCAACCGAATCGCCGGCAGATCGGGCGCATTCGACGCCCGCCACCAAACGGTAACGGTGGCAATGGAGCCGCCTGAAATGACGCAACGAACCTCCGGAATCTATGGCTTACTGTCTTCAGCTACTATCTATCAACGTTTGCAGTCCCTCATTGGACGTTCATCAACTTGGGGCGTATTCTCAGATGAACACATTCGAGCGAAACCCGGCGACCGCGTACTCGACATCGGTTGCGGCACAGCGCATATTCTCGACTTCCTTCCGGACGTCGAATACTTCGGTTTCGATCCGAGTGAAAAGTATATCGCTCGCGCGCGACAGCGCTTCGGAGATCGTGGGGCATTTTGGGCGGAGCGCGTCAGCACGGCGACGCTGGATAAAGTACCGGCTTGCAACTTGGTCCTGGCGATCGGCGTCCTGCATCATCTGGATGATGACGAGGCCGGTCGTCTGTTTGCTCTCTCGCGTGCCGCGCTTAAAAACGGCGGCCGGCTCTTGACTTTGGATCCTTGCTACACGGATAATCAGTCGCGCGTTGCGCGGATGCTCATCGGCCTGGATCGAGGACGAAATATCAGAAAGGCAGATGAATATGAAGACCTCGCCGCGAGCGCCTTCCCGCAAACTCGCGTCACGATCCGGCGCGACTTGTTGTGGATACCATGGACACACATTATATTGGAATGCGAGCGGTAGCTAGCGACGAACTGCCGTGAAACGCTGCGTGGTTGCCTTCGATTTCGTGCGCCTCCTTGTGGCCGACGCCGGCCTGCCGGAAGACTGGGGAGTCATGAGAAACAGCGGATTACGTGTCATGGTCACAGGCGGAGCGGGTTTCATCGGCTCCGAGTTGTCCCGGCAATTGGCGGCCGCAAGCCACGAAGTGCTCATCGTCGACAATCTGGCCAATGGTCGCCTCGAAAACGTGCAGGACATCCTGAGCGAGCGCGTCTGCTTCTTCGAGGTGGACATCCGCGACGACGCGCGCATGCGAGTGCTACTCGCCGGCACCGATCTGGTCTATCACCTGGCCTGCCTCGGTGTGCGGCATTCCATACACTCGCCGCTGGAGAACCACGAGGTAAACGCGGACGCCACGCTGAAGCTGCTACTCGCGGCTCGCGACCTGCATGTGTCCCGATTCGTGTATGTCTCAACTTCGGAGGTTTACGGGACCGCAAAGACGGCACCCATGACCGAAGAGCACCCGGCCTTTCCACACACTGTCTATGGGGCCTCCAAGCTGGCGGGCGAGTGCTATGCCCGCGCGCACCATCGTACCTACGGCTACGAAACTGTCATGGTGCGCCCGTTCAACGCGTTTGGCCCGCGCTGCCACCATGAAGGTGACAGTGGCGAGGTCATACCGAAGTTCTTGCTGCGCTGCATGGCCGGCCGCCCGATGATCGTCTTTGGCGACGGCACGCAGACTCGTGACTTCAGCTACGTCGCCGACACCGCTCGCGGAATCAGACATGCCGGTCTTTGCGACAAGGCTGTCGGCCAGACGATCAACCTCGGTGTAGGACGGGAGATCACGATTAATGAGTTGGCTCGCGAGGTGGCGGGAGTCGTCGGGCGACCCGATGCGGAGATCATTCACGATCCACCGAGGCCTGGCGACGTCCTGCGGCTCTGTGCCGAGACAAGTCTGGCGCGCCGGCTCCTGGACTATAAACCGAAGACGAGCCTGAGGGCCGGCCTGCAGGAACTCCTCAGTTGGTATCGCGACTCCGGGCAGACCGTAGAGCAACTCCTCGAGCAGGAGCAATCACGCAACTGGGAAGCGGAGACAAGCCACATCGATGAGTGATCCAGACCGCTTCATTCCCATCATCCGGCCGGTCCTCGATGAGCGCGAAGCCGACGCAGCCCGCCGGCCAATACTCACGGGTTGGGTCACCCAGGGCCCCGAGGTCGCGGCGTTTGAGCGCGAGTTCGCCGAGTGGGTTGGCGCGAGACATGCCTGCGCCGTCTCCAATTGCACGGCGGCATTGCACCTGGCCCTGCTCGCCGTCGGCGTGAAATCCGCGGACGAGGTAATCACGGTCAGTCACTCGTATGTCGCCACGGCAAACTCGATCCGCTACTGCGGCGCGATTCCCGTGTTCGTCGACATCGACCCTGACACTTCCAACATGGACCCGACCCGAATCGAGTCTGTGATCACCGAGCGTACCCGTGCCATTCTCTGTGTGCACCAGGTCGGAATGCCCTGTGACCTGGCCAGAATCTCCAAGATCGCGGAACGGCACAACCTGCCGATTGTGGAAGACGCCGCCTGTGCGATCGGCAGCGAGATCCTGTGGCGGGATCAGTGGGAAAAGATCGGCCGGCCGCATGGCACTCTTGCGTGTTTCTCGTTCCATCCGCGCAAGCTCCTGACCACCGGCGACGGCGGCATGTTGACAACTTCGGATGCGGAAGTGGATAGCCGGCTTCGAATGTGGCGTCAGCACGGCATGAGTGTGCCGGACACGGTCCGCCACGAATCGCGACAGGTCATCTTCGAGACGTATCCGATGCTGGGATACAACTACCGCATGACCGACATCCAGGCCGCGGTGGGACGTGAGCAGCTCAAGCGGTTGCCTGAGATCATCCAGCGGCGACGCGATCTGGCGGCCCGATACAAGCAACAGCTCTCGGAGATCCCCGGTGTAACGCCGCCCCAGGAACCAGACTGGGCACGAAGCAACTTCCAGAGCTACTGCCTGCGGCTTCCGGCTGAGTGTGATCAGCGAGCGGTTATGCAGTCCATGTTGGACGCCGGCGTCGCAACGCGCCGCGGCGTCATGTGCGCCCATCGCGAACCGGCCTACGCCGCCGGTGTGTGGTCCTGCGGCGTCGCGCCTGGCGTTTGCGATTGCCCGCCCGGCCAGTGCGTACGGCTTTCGGAGAGTGAGTGCGCGCAAGACCAAACGATTCTCCTGCCATTGTTCCACACGATGACGGAGGCCGATCAAGACCGTGTCGTCTCGGCGCTCCGCGACGGGGTGTCCGGCGGCGGCCGGAGCAGGTAGCGTCGGGGGCCCATACCCGACGAATGCGCTCGCTCGCATGCACGATCAAGGCCGGCTCGAAGACCGGTCGCTGCACTTCTGCAGAAAGTGCCTCAAACAGCCAGGATCACGAACTGCCACGACCCGCCCCGCGCGGTCGCCACGTCCCGCAGGACGGCGGCACTCGATGAAGCTACGGAGTCGCCAACGCCCGGGCAATCGCCTCGGCAAACAGATCCGAGACCAGCTCGGCCCCCTCCGGCGTAAAATGCACATCGTCGAACGTGATGCGGCGGTCGTACGGCAACTGGCCCGCGACATCCACAAACAACACGTCGTGCCCAGCGGCATACTCCTGAAACGCCGGGTTGAGGTGTTTGATATACCCTCTTTGCCGTCGATCATAGAACGACGATAGAACGACAATCGCATCCGGATTATGAGCACGAATTATCCCGATCATGCTGATCAAGTTTCTGATCACATCGCGCGTGACCATCTCATTGATCTCGTCATCCTCGAATCCCGTGAAGGCGTCCTGATCGCGGAACATCGCTGTTCCGGTACACTCCGCCAGGCTCTGCCGGTTAGCCATTCCCATGGCATGAAACACGGCAGTCATGACCTGGGATTTCGTCAGCCAGCGCGGCACAACCTCGGCTGCGGAAAAACCGATCGTCTCGTACAGCGTCCTGCGATAGTGGGAATGGTCGGACTTGTAGACGTCCAGCGGCGCGGCCGCCGTGTAGTCGTTCACGCCGAAGTACAGAATGTACACGTCACTATCGAAGTCGATCACACGGATTGCCAGGTCAATGAGGTTGTCCAACGTCGTGTACCCCATCAGCCCTTCGTTCAGAACTTCGATCTTCCTGCCGGGAACACGGTGGCTGACCTTCCTGCCGGTAAGGTAGGGCCACACTTCGCTGTCATTGTTGGTGCCCATCGTGGTGCTGCCGCCGAACGTCGCGATTCGCAGCGTGCCGGGCGGCTTGGCGACGGTCTCGACATCATGTTCGCGCGTGGAGCGAAACCCGAAGCGGTTCACAGTGAACGTCGGCTCGTTGTACTTCGGATGCACGAACGTGAACGAGTTGTTCGGCTTGAACGTATAGACCAGATAGGGGTGGGGCACGAACCATGACTGTTCGAGGACGTCGCTCAACCGGGCAATGGAGACCTTCGGCGCGTTCGTCATACTCAGAAAGATCCGATACGCAACCTCGAGCACGCCGAAACTGACGGCGGTAACAAGTATCACGCCTAATAGCTTCGCGAGCTTTCGTAGTCTGCGCTTACGTTGGACCATGTCGAACGCCTTCCTCGCACACGGGTCGATCCGTCGTGCGTCTTTGGGCTGGAGTACTTGCGTCGTCGCATTCCCCGAGACTGGGAGAAGAACCGTCCTTCTCGTCGGTCTGAGAATCGTAGTGCGCCATTAGCCCGCTTCAACGTCATGGGAACCGCGCCGCGGCGCGTCCTCGCGCTCCGCCGGCGACGGTTCGGCGTAATCCTCATCCAGGCGCTGGCGAAGCTGTTCGAGCTGGCACTGCGCGTGCGTGAGACTTCTCGACAAGTTGCTGATCTGGAGGCTGAGCCCGGTGAACAGCGCGCACAGAACACCCAGAAGCACCAGCACCAGACCATACGTGATGAGATTGGGCATCGGCGCCGGCGTCAACAGAAGCAGCTTGTTGATCGCCCCAAACCCGGCCAGGCCGATGCCGAGCAGCATCAGCACACACGTTGCCGTCAGCAGGATCTTGGCCGCGCCGAAGTTGTACGAGCTAATCAGGTGCGGAATGATGAATCGCGCCATCGAGGCGACACCGCTCCTGCTCTGTCCGCGTTTTGGCGCTTCCCAACGGATGGTCGCGGGGATCTCGACAATGCGGTACCCAAGCGCCCGGGCCTTGGCGATGATCTCGAGGTGAATCTCCTTGTGGTTCGCCTCGAGGTGCAGCGATTTGATCACCTCACGCCGATAGCCGCGCGTCATCCCCGACAACATCGTCAGGTCGCCTCCGAAGCACCAGCGCATGACGATGTTCCCGAAGTAGCTGAGCCCGCGGCGGGATCCCGGGACGTTTTCGTACCCGCCGTCCGGCAGATGGACGCTCGCGACCACGACATCGCAGCCGTCCAGTACGAGCCGGTCGTAGATCGCCCGAATGATATCCTCGCCCCAACTCAGATCCGACTCGGTGGAGATGACGTACTTCCCGCTCGCTGCTGTAAAGCCCCTTCTGAGGGCGTAGCCGCGCCCACGGTTTACGGGATAGTGAATCAAGTGGCAGTTGGCATGATCGTCCAGCAGGGCCCGCGCCTGAGTAAGAGAATCGTCGGTCGACCCGTCATCGACCAGGATATACTCCCACGCCACGCCGAGGCTTTCCATCGCCGTCAGGATCCGCTGGAGGTTCTCCTGAATGCGTCTCCCCTCGTTGTACATCGGGGTAATGACCGAGACTTCCGGAATGGCGCGGGTGTCGCTCATGGATGAGTTCCTGTGCTTGCGGACAGGGCGCCAGACTATAGCAGACGCCGAGATACGGGATCAACCCGAGCACGCGTGTCGTCCGCAGCCAGCGCACGTGGAGGTCCGCATCGGTCACGAGGGCGGCAAGCCGCCTGCGGCTGAAGAACTGCACGAAAAAGTCGCGGGGGACCAGCCCCAGCAGACGTGCCAGGCGAGAATAGACAAGCCAGAACGCAGAACGCTCTGGAATCACCGCGATGGCGGATTCTCCGGTCACACGAGCCATCTCCCGCAAAACCTGAGACGGATCGCGAAAGTGCTCGATGACGCCTATGTTGTACACGACGTTGTCCCGCGCGGGCGGCACATGCTCGCTAAGGCTTGTGATGTCGCATTCGACGAGTCGGGCGTCGACGCCGTACTGCCTCGCAAGCCGCTCGGCCGTTGCAAGCGCCTGCCGCGAGCAATCGACCAGGACAACCCGATCACCACGCTCGGCGGCAACCCGCAGCGTGATCTCGCCTGATCCACACCCGGCCTCAACGAGTGTGCCTTTCACGGTGTTGTCGCGAATGTACCGTGCGAGCTTCGCCGTCACAAATCGTTGACGAAAGCCCGTCAACAGTCGGCCGAGCGGGCGTTTCTTGCGAGTTTCCCAGAATTCGTCCCATTCGCCGCCTGCGGTCGGCACAGAGGTCGCGCCCCGCTCGGTTTCCGGCCGGCTGTCTTCGGACCGTCCGACTCTCAACCGATGCAAGACCACGCCGACGAGCCCGGGTATGATCAGATCGAAAAACGTGACAACGGCCACACTGGCGGCAGCCTTCGCCTGCGGGATCTCGTGAACTTGAAGAACGATGATCGCGAGTGCTTCGCGCACGCCGTAGCCTCCGATTGTGATCGGCACGAGGTTCGCAACCAGGATGACCGGATACGAAAATGCGACGGTCGGCTCGACCACAACGCCCAGAGCGCGCAGCACCAAGCATGCCTGTGCGATATAGAGTAGAAAGCACGCCAGTGACAGCACCGCGCATCCTCGAACGCGCAACGTATCAATCGCAGCCCGCATTTCCCGCCGCCGCCCAGCCGATGGCCGGCCCAATACGCGCCCGACGAGGGTGATGCAGCCGTTTACAATCCGCCGCCACGCCAGAAGGACCGTTGCGAGCCCGATGCCGATCGGAACCAACGACCATGGCGGGGCCAGATGCAGCACCGGAAGCGCGAGCGCGCACAGGCCGATCAGACACGAGACCTCGATCATCTTCTCGAGAAAGAACAGCCCGCTGCCCGCAGCAGACAGCACCGGCGCACGCAGTCGGGCCAGTTCCCCCACGCGCCCCGGCGTAATCAAGCCCACGGCCATCCCCCATAGGTAGCGAGGCAGGAGTTCACCCACCCGTGCGGATCCGATCACCTGCTCTTCGAGCAGCCGCCATTTGTATACACGGCAGGCCAGAAACAGCGGCGCCTGGGCCGCAGCCAGACCTAGAAATCGCCAATCACAACCACGCAGATCCGCGGCGAATCGCTGCGGTGTGACCAATACGAGCAGCGCGGTGAGAATCGCCGTCGTGAGGACAAGCCGAGACAGTGTCTTCGCCGTGCTCATTGCCGGCCTCGAAGCAGGCTTTGGACTGCGCCCTTTGCGAACGCCCAACCGTTTCGCAGCCCTGCCCGGAGTCCGGCCCGCCGGACGACGTTGTACCAGATGCGGCCGGGCGTCAGATAGAAATAGAGCAATCCGAGCGTTTGAAAACGCTGCAGCGCCTTGGGATCGAGATCATTGACCGAGATGACGGGGTCGCCGTAGCGCTTGTACCGTGAGTAATCCTGTGTCAGAAGCGTCATGCCTTCGCATCCGCCGGCGGCGCAGTCGAACAGCTCGGTGCCGGGGTAGGGACACGCGATATTGAGGTAGAGCTGTTGACACTCCTTGATGCTCCGAGCGAACTTGACCGTCCGCCACGCCGTCTCGCGCGTCTCGCCCGGGTGCCCGAGCATGGCGGAGCCGCGCGTCTCGATGCCGACGCGCGCCGCAATCTTGTAGGCGGTACGAAGCTGATCGAGCGTGACGCCCTTCTTGATCCGTTTCAGAATCTGCGGATCGCCACTCTCGATGCCGAATGACAGCCGGATCAGACCGGCGGCTTTCATCGTCCGCAACATCTCCTCGTCGATCGTGGCGGCATGCGTCCATCCCTCCCACGTAAATCTCAGACGGGCGTCGTGAATGGCCTGGCACAGCTCCAGCGTGCGCTCGCGACGGAGCGTCAGCGTTTCGTCCATCACGATAACGTGCTGCACACCGAGGTTGTCGATGATGTCCTGCAACTCGGCGATCACACGGGAAACGCTGTGAAAGCGCACACGGCGGCCATGCATGGTGTGCTGACTACAGAAAATGCAGTGGTAAGGGCAGCCGCGCGCAGTGAACAGATTCGCGTAGCGCACGAAACCCCGCCCCGGCAGGCTGTGTTGGTAGAGGTCCCGGTTCAGCAGGTGACGCGCCGGCAGGGGCAATTCGTCCAGGTTCTCCGTCAGCGGCCGCCGCGGGTTCTCCACAATCGCGCCGTTCCGCCGATAGCACACACCCGCGACGCCCTCGAACGAGCGACCGTCTGCAACCGCCCGGCACATCTCCTTGATCGTGTGCTCCGCCTCGCCGAGGACCTCGAAGTCAAGGCTGCGGCACTCATCGAGCACGGCCGCGCCCATGATTGTGCTGTGCACGCCGCCAATTCCCAGCAAAATGTCCGGAAAGCGCTTCTTGATCGCGTCTGCCAGTAGCGCGGCGTTCTTGTACACGGGCGTCGTCGCGGACAGGCCAATCAGATGCGGCCGGTACTCGCGGATGATCCGGAGCAGCCCCTCGGCGTTGACCCCCTCACTCTCCATATCCACAATGCGGCAGTCTCCGCCCATCTCCAGGATGGCTCCACCCACATACGCCAGACCGAGCGGGTGGCTGACGCAGCCGAGCTTTGCCGCCGCCTGGTAGTTGCCATAGATATCCAGCCAGGGCGGCGCAACCAGTAGTGTCCGGATGGCACTCATGGCGTTGCCGCCGGTTTGAGCCGGAGATGCAGCTCCTTGCTGACGAGCGCCGCGAATCCGCGCGCATAGCCGACAAGCATGCTGGGGGTCGCGGCGCCGAGCAATCGTAGAGCCTGGCGCGGGCGCATATAGAACCGCCGCTGCGCCTTGGCCACGAGCGACGGCAGCTCAGACACATCCATCCCGTTCAGCCCGGTGTACCCTTTGACATAGTGCATGCCTGTCGAGGCGATAAACTTGCTGTAATCGATCGAATCGCATCCGTTCGTCGCGTAGTTGGCTTCGTACACCTTCGTTCCGGGGTAGGGAATCAGCACGGAGAAACCGGCCATGGTGAGTGGCAACGAGCAGGCAAACGCAATCGTCTGCTCGATCGTCTCACGGGTGTCACCCGGCAGGCCCAGAATGAACGCCCCGTAACTTCGGATGCCGAGTTTCGCAGTAACTTCGACGGCCCGGCGAGTCTGCTGTGTCGTGATAAACTTGCAGGAGTTCTTCAGAATCTCGTCGTTGCCGGACTCGATTCCATAGAAGATGTCGTTGAGCCCGGCGTCCTTCATCGTCGCCAGGATGTCCTCATCGACAGTGTTCACGCGGCCCATGCAATGCCACCGCAGCCCCGGATGCCGCTGCTTGATCGCCGCACAGAACTCACGCACGCGAGTCCGCTTCAGCGTGAACGTATCGTCCTTGATTAGCAAATAGTCAACGTCATAGCGGCGACGCAGGTCGTCGATTTCTTCCATGACGTTGGCGATGCTGCGCGTGCGCACAGCACTGGCCAGCTTGTGTCCAGAAGCGCAAAAAACACAGCGGCCCGGGCAGCCGCGCGAGGTATGAATCGCCGCCGACCGGTTCGAGTAGCTGAGAAAACGCTGCTGGTGATACAGTGTTTGATCAATCAGCCTACGGTCCGGCGGAGGCAGTGAATCCAAATCATCCAGCAGCGGCCGCGACGCGTTTTCTATGATGCTCCCTTTCCTTCGCCACGCTAAACCGCCGACCGCGCTAAGGTCATCTTGCCGGTCCCGCAGAGCATTCAGTAACTCGAGCGTGGTCAGCTCACCCTCTCCGCTCACGACGTAGTCGGCATTCGGAATTTCCTCCAGCGTGCGCCGCGGCATGACACTCGGATGTGCCCCGCCAAGCGCCACCGGGATCTGGGGCGTTCGGGCCTTGATCGCATCCACGATCTTCCTGGCCGTGAAGAACTGCGGCGTCATGAAGGACACGCCGACGAGCAATGGTTCGTCCTCAGCCACGGCATTGGCGATCTGCTCCGCCGTGTACCTCTGAACGTTCGGATCGAAAAAACGGACGCGGTATCCATGCTGCCGGACGTACGAGCTGACGTAGCCGAGACCAAGCGGGAAATAGACGCCGGCAGCTTTGCGCATAGGCCCGTAATCCTCGAAGTAAGGCGTCTGTATGAGGATCAGCAGATCACTTCTTCTTGAACTCTGCTGCACGAGCACATCTCCACGTCGACTCGCCGCCCAGATCCTCGCGCAGGAAGATGATCGCCTCATCAGGCACGATACGCTGGACATTCGGTCGATCGAACACCGCTCGACGCATAAACGTCAGATTCACCGGTTCACTATATCCCAACAGCAGGCCGATGTCAGGGCCAAGCCATCGCCGGGCCACAAAGTACACCTGCTGGTCGGCGTGCTCCTTTAGCGCCTGTTTTAGCAACGGTGGAAGCCCATACGTCGTGATCTCGAACCGGTAATAGCTGAAATAGCGCACCAGGTCTTGGTAGTTCTTATGGACACGGAAACCGAGCAATAGGGCCACCGTGAACACCAGCACGAGCGGCACGCCTCGGGACAGGAGAAGCTGTCGCCGCCCGGCTACCTGAGTCACGCTTCGTCCCCACTCACCGGCGTGATTTCGAATCGCGACGTACAACCTCCGATATCCGACAGCCGACAGTGCGAAGACCGCGTAAATACAGGGCGAGTACCGAGTCGGCTTCGGATCGCCGGAGATCGCCGCCACGGAGACGAACACGCCCAGTAACGCCGTGTTGAGAATGAGGAAATACCGCTGCGAACGTGCGGCCGTGTTCACAGGCTGCGGGCGGACAAGGTCGACCACGCCGCGCCCCCACCACCACAGCCCGACGAGCAAGCCGGGAACCACAACGAATGGGATAATGCCATTAAACCCTGGGCCCGGCACCAGAAACGTGTTCGCGTGCCACGCGCCGTACTCGGATGGATAATGGCCATCCCAGAAAGTCGCCTTCCACTGCTGCAGCCGTGGAGCCGCGCTGTCCAGCTCATGCTCGATGTCATAGGCAGCACCCTGTTGATAATGTTGCTGCAAGACGACGGACCAGAGACCACCCTTCCGCTGTTCGGCCGGAATCCCCAGACACAAGACCGCTGCGAGCGCCACGGCAACGCACGCCGCTGCGGCGAAGCCAACCAATGTGCTCGCCGTCGGCCCCGACACCGGCCCACGAGCCCGGATGGACTGCACGATCCAAATCACACCGCAGACGCCGACAAACCCCACGGCGGAGACCAAGGCGTACATCGTCTCGTGACCGCCCAGCAATAGAATGCCCCCACCACATCCGCCCATGAGCAAAACGGAGAGGACTCTGCGGCCACGAGGCAGACTGCGGTCCTGTGTTCGCGCGAGGCCGGCGAGAAACATGAACGCCAGCGGCGCCAACAGCAGCGCCCCCATCATCCCCAGCCCACGCGCAACCGGCATCAGGCAGCGGTCGAACAACAGAAGCGCCGTGAGATAAAACGCAAGAAACGGCGCGAAGTAGTATCGGTTGGCCAGATACGTCAGCACGCCCGCAACCAGCGCCAATCCCAGGTGAACGGACGTGACTGCGGCGGCGGGGTCGCTGCGAAACACCGCCAGCGCCGGCCGAGCGAGAAGCGTCATCAGCGGCCGCATGTCCTCCGCGGCAGTTCGAAACCGACGCCCCGTGTAGCTCGGGTTGACTTGTGTGGCGGCCCGCTCGAAGCAATCGGGATAATACATGTACCGCGATTCCAGCGAACTCGTTTCGGGATAATAAAAGACCAGGCACAGGCCGATCACGACTACCAGGGCCGCCAAGTCCGCAGCGTGTCGTTTGATTACGGATGTCGAGCCGGCGCCATGTCTCACGAGTTCATCGATCATGCCGAAACGTATCAATTGTACGGTCTGCCGTTGGCGCCAAATCTATGCTTCGCTTGCAGGTACCACGGGCGTCTCACTTTCGACGCCCATCTCGGGAAACGCCGCTTCTGCTGAGTGCAGGACAAAGCCGGCCTCCGTGCCTGGCACGAGGCGGATGAAAACGTGCACCGAACGTATGGCGGCGCCGCTACGCTCGCCGTCGGTTTCAAGAAAGGCGAAGGATTCTCCCGGTATTAGTACGTGCGTGGTCGGCTCGTGTGACGCCGGTGAATCCGGCGAAAGCCGCCATTCCCACCGCGCGATTCGCCGCCTCTCTTCGTCGCAGCCGTCCACCCACATACCGACGATGTTCTGCGGGTTGATGAAACTGGAACTGAACCGCAGGGCGTCGAGACCTGGAACCTCAAACGTGACGCCGCCAAACTGGTGTTGTGACGAATCGGGATCGCCCTCGACTAGACAGCTTACGTCGCCGCTTGGCTCGTATTTGATTCCGACGTGTTTGCTAGCGCCGACGCGGTTGCTCAGACGTTCCGTTTCGGGTGCTGCCTGTAAGTCAACCCGTTTGAAAGTGAACTCTTCGGAATCCGCACCTGCTGCCGTGAACCGAGCGACCTCGGCGCTATGTAGAATGAATCCGGCCCGAGTACCAGGAACGATCCGTATGAATACGTTGATTTCCTCGATCGAGTTCGGCGGAATCTCGCCGCCGAATCGAAAGTAGCCCGACGGTTCGCCGGTGACGAAGGCCAGTGGGTTGGGCAGGGCCGCCCTGCGCTGACGCGGCGTCAGGCTCCAATACCATCGCATCGGTTCCCCCTTATCGCGCCCGTACGCATAGACGTACAGGTCTCGCACGTTTTCTGCGTTCGTTAGACTCAGGTTCAGGCGCAGCGCCTGCATACCTGCCACCTCGAATCTCACGCCGCCATATTGACTATCGCTGCTATCAGGATCGCCGGTCACCTCACAGCTCAGGCCGTCTTCGACGTGTTCGAGGTCGACGCTTCGGCTGGCTCTTTTCCAGCAACTCTTGAAGAGGGCGGGGGCGCCCGCGAAGGAGATCGGCTCGAACTCGAACCGGGAAACGTCCGGCGGATCGGCGGGATAGTCCGGTTTGTCGATGATTCGAATGGGCTTCGCCGGTGGTTCGGGCAGTATTTTTAACACGCGGGCGTAGTATCTGCCGCCATTGTTCGAGGCGTGGAACACTTCGAGCCAGTGCGGCGCCGGACCGCAATAGGACGCCTCGGGGCGCAAGTGCATGTAACCCTGTTCCAGGTGGCTGAGCACGACCCAACCGGATTTCGCCTCATAGGCGTCCTCTAGCTTGCCGAATCCGCCCTTGAATCGTTCGAAGCCGCTAAGGGCTTCGAACGCGCGTTTGGTATAGAAGGGCACGTGCGGATTGACGTCGAAGTAAATCGGCTCGTCGTTGCTGGCGTTGGCGTTCACGTACGCGAAAGCAAGGCGAATTACTTCGCCGCGAAAACGGCCGTGTTGCTGCCGATCCTTTTGCAGGGCCGTGCAGGTTGCCGTCAGAATCGAGAGACAGGCGACGAGCACCAAACGCCGACCCCATCGTTCCGGCAGGCGCGACAAGAGCGCGTGGAGACCGGCCACCGTTATTGCGATGAATAATGTTGAAAGCTGGAGCGTGTAACGCTGCGTCCAGTTCATCCATTTCGTCGCTTCCAGCCAGATGTAAACCTGGGCCACGAGCAGCAGCAGAATCAGCGCGCGTGCGGGCGTGCGCTTGCTCCATAGTGCCGCGATCGCCAGCAGCGGGAACGCGACTACCGCGTAGCCCAGCACCCACTGTTTGCAGAGGTACTTGTACGCCTGGTCGAAGACCCTCGGGAATGGGTACGTGGGTGTGCGCGTTCCGTAAATGCTGAACAGCCGGCCCAACGTCAGTTTCCAGTAGGAGAGCGGGTCGGCGTCATGTATCCAGTAGTAGTAGCCGACGGCGGCCTGAACGAGCATGAATCCGCTGAAAATGTAGACGATTCGCCAGTCGATGCGGCGCCTGGCCCAGGTCGAATACACGGCCCACAGGCCGAGCGGCCCGAAACACATCCAGCCGACTTCCTTGACGTACTGCATGTATCCCAGCGCCAACCCCGCTGCCACAGCCCACAACCATCGCCGTCTCTCCGATCGTTCAGACAACAGCAGAAACAGCAGGAACGTGGCGTACACGGTCGCGAAGATGTTGTCTTGCAGGCATACCGTCGCCGTATAAACATCCGCCGGCAGACAGGCCCACATCCAGGCGCCGAGCACGCCAGCCCACGGTCCCGCCAACAGTCGGCACACGCCGGAGATAACGACGATACCTATCAGGCTGAACGTCAGCGGTACGATGGCGAGCGACCATTCGTGTACGCCGAACACCAACATAGACAAGCCAATCGGGACGTTTACGCCAAGTCGTCTGACATTGCCACTGCCCTGCAACACGCCCTGGAAACTGTCCTGCGTCTCGGGATGGACAAGTCGATATGAAGCGTATGTGTGGCTGAGATCATCGCTCGTAATCAGGCCGGTGTAGAAATACAGCCGAACTCCCAGGCCGGCGAACAACGCCGCCGCGATCAGTACGATCTCATAGCGCTTCACGGATGTCTCCTGGTCAGCGTGTGATTGCGAATCGCTTGCCGCAGGGCCTTCGACGCGGCACATTGGTCGTCGTCCGCCATCTGCAGGAACAGCGGAAGCACAACGGTCTGCTCGGTGGCCTGCTCGCTCTCTCGCAATCTACGGCATCCGCCGAGCGCAAGGCCCGCCATGATCGCATACAGCCAGACGCGGCGTCCGTTGACACCCCGTGCCGATACTTCCGTGAATCCGTGGTCGGCATTGGGATAGGCGACATAGTTAGAGAAGTAGGCGTGCGTCGGGTCATCGCTTACGATCAGTCCGGTGAAGAAACATACGGGCGTGCTCAGCCCGACACGTGCGACCGCCGGAAGGAGCACGCTCTCACGAGTTTTCATCGGGGCTTCCCTGCCGTCCGGCCACCGGACGGACTCCCCTGCCGAGCCACCCGCGACAATCACCCGACGGCACCCGATACACTCGACCCGCAGCATTGCGGATACGCACCGCGCGGCGGAGTATAGCGACGCTGGAAAAAGCGGTCAAGGCGGGTACCGGGATGCGGTGTGGCGCGATGGTCAACAAGAGCAGGTCCAGAATGTCGAACGCCACACGCTTCGCTGTCGCGGTAATCGTATTGTGATGGTCAGACTGTCGAAGGCTGGTTGGCTCAACGAAGACACAGACCGTCCGGGTCACCGCAGCCGTACCACGCCATCCGGAAGTCGTTCCCTGTCAGCCCCGGGATTGGTGCTGCGGGGCAAGGTGGGCTACACTTGCCTGCCCCTGGACGGGTCGCCGGCAAACGCGACGTCAACTTAGAAGCGGGATTGATGCGCAAAAACTCCCTGATTCTCGCCGCAAGTTGTGGTCTCACTCTGCTGTTCGCGCGTTGTAACACGGGAGGCCTCAGCAACTTCGCGTTCCTGCCATTGGAGTTCCCTTTCAGTAGCGCGGGAGACATCGTCAGGATCGCGGCCTACGGAATACCGAACTGGAGTGGCAGCGAACCCCACAACGGAATCGATCTTGTGGTTGACGAGCACCTGACGTCCGTGAGAATCACCTCGCCCACGGCAGGCAAAGTGACGGCTATCTCCACGCAAGAGAACCCGTACTCGGAACCGTCGGGCCAACTCCTCGTCACCATTGCGATCAGGATCAACAATGAGTGGATAGTGTACCTCGTGCTGGAGCCGGGGACTGTTGATCCAACGCTCAAGACCGCGCAATTGGCAGCGATCCTCGTGAGCGAAGGTCAGGACGTAGAGGTCGGCACTCCCGTGGCAGACCTGATGATCGGCACGCTGGGGTACCCGCACTTGCACTACATGGTGGAACACAACGGGGAGGCTGTTTGCGCCTATGCGCATTCCTCCGATGCCGCGAAGGCCACGTTTGTGAGCTTGTCAGACCTCCCGGGCAGCAACCTGCCCGACGGGAATATCTGCTACGGCCAGCCCTGAAACACCTCCAGAACCCAGAGCTCTTACTACCTCGTGGTGAAAATCGCAGCCATGGAACTGGCCGCGATCAAGAGATGGGAAGAAACGGACGATCAATCCTCGTCCGACATCACGGCTGTGAGGACTGGCTCGGCTTCCTCACCGAGACCACAGATGGCCTTGAGTGGTAACTTCTCAGCCGTGTGCAAAGCCTGAGGCAGCGGGGTGTTAAGCTGGAAAACCCGCGCGATGGGCTCTGATCTGCGGTTCTCCTCCCAAAAAGTTGCTGCAACAGCGGCCTGGTAGTGCCTGTTTGACCTTGAGGGCGGAGTATTCGAGGTCGTGGAAGCCGTAGGCGATTCGTTTGATGACCTTGATCTTATTGTTGCCGCCTTCGAGCTCGCTGGTGTCCCTCGACGAACTCCAGCTTTTCCACCCGCACCCCGCCGCACGTGACGCACCAGATCTTGCGATGCTCGACCCGCAACAGCATCGAGCAATCCCCAAAGGACAGGTCCCGCACGAACTTGCGCGTGTTGGAGTGAACCGTCTGGGCCGGTTGCCCACAGGCATGGAACAACGGTCGATATCGCCGGTCCGGCCCCAGCCGAACCGGCGCCGACAACTGACAACCGTGTCACAAACAGGCTGGCTACATGTTCGCCGGTTGCGTGGCGGACGGCTGTAATGCCGGTTGTTCTGCATACTTGGCCGCTTCCTCCGGGCGGCCCCAGGCTTCGTACAGCTTGGTCAGTTGTGTCGATATGCCGCGTGTGCGATGGTGGGCGCGGCCCGGCGATTCGTTCAGCTTGGCATGAGCTTCAAGCAACACCCGCTCGGCGTCATCGAAGCGGTCCATCGCCCGCAGGCAATCGCCATAGGTCCCGCGCACAGTCCACCAAAACCAGTGGCCCGGTGGGGCGACTCCGTCTGTCACGTCGACGAGACGCTGCAGCACCTTGTCGGCTTCGTCGATTCGTCCGCTTTCCTTCACGACTTCCACATGGTCATAGCGCGCGACGAGCGTCTTGCAGTGTGTGTCGCCAAGTGTCCGACGATAGTCGGCGATGAGTGCCGCATACATCTACTCAGCCTCATCGGGCTTCTCGGCGCGGCCCAGCAGCCAAGCGAGATCACCGACGGCCTCGGCGGTGAGGCGGTCGTCGGGGCTCAACTTGCGGCGGCGAATGTCCACTGCTCGGCGAAGCAACTCCTCAGCTTCGTCGTATCGGTTGGCGTGACCGAGGAGTTTGCCGAGGCGATTGTAGCTGAGCGCCATGTCGACGTGGTCTTCTCCCAGGCGTTCGGTGCGGATGTCGAGGGCTCGGCGCAGGAGCGGCTCGGCTACCGCGTAATCCCCCCGACGTGTAAGCATCATGCCGAGGTTGTCCAAGGCCGCGGCGGTCTCCACCGCGTCCTCGCCGTCGCGCGTCTCGTGGAAGTCCAAGGCCGCTCGGAGATGCGGCTCGGCCTCGTCGAAGAGTCCCAGTCCCGCGTACGTCCGCCCGATCGTCGTGCGCACCTCGGCTGCCACGGCAGGCTGATCCGCCAACTCCGTTTCGACTCGCCGCGCCGCGTCAGCCAGGAGGCCCTTCATTAACTCGAGGTCACGCCCCCGAGCCGTCCCCGGCGCCACCGAGTCAAGGATGTCCTGTAAAAAACATTGGATCCGCCTAGCCTTTCCGGCTTCGGTCTCTGCCGCGGCCCGGGCTGTCGCTTCATTCTGCCGGGCGAGTTCTGCGTTATCACGCTCCTGGGCGAAGCGGCCGGCCTGCACCGCAGTGATGACGGCGAAGGTCACAACAGTCAGGGCCAACAAGCCTAGCAGTGCCGCCGGGATCTTGTGCCGCGCCACCAACCTGCTGATCTGATACGCCGCGCTGGGCGGACGCGCCAGGATCGGCTCGCCCATCACTTGCCGGCGAATGTACTCGGCGAGCGCGGCCGCGCTGGCGTACCGACGATCCGGGTCCTTCTCCAGGGCCTTGAGCGCGATGATCTCCAGGTCCCCGCGGAGTGTGTGATTGACGGTACTCGGTCGGCGGGGTGCGTCTTCGCAAATGGTCCGCAA
>JAHJAR010000133.1 GCA_018814045.1 Planctomycetota bacterium
CGAGCGGCAAACCCTGCACCGCTCCGGCGGCCATCTTGATGGTCGGCTGGCGCACGCCGCACTGCAAGCGTCTCGATCGCGGTCGAACCGGTTTTTTGTCAGAATCTGTCGCATCGACCGGCGGTCACGCCGGCTGCCACCGCATCGGCTGCCGACGGCCGCCGACAAGAACACACACATCCGCCGCCGACACGCGCAGGTCTCGGTACCATTACCACGGATTGACCGACGGTGAGGATGGCCGCGCTGCGCCCGCGCCACCTTGACAGGATGGAGATCAGATGACGCCATTGCGCCCGCGCGTGTGTCGGCCGGCTGTGCTGACAGTGTGCGTTGTGGCCTTCGCAGCAACGCCGGTCGGCGCGCAGACTTCACCCGAGACCATCGAGTTCGACTCGACGCGCTGGTCGCTCCTGGATGCGGAAACGACAACGCATCTCGGTCGGCCGGTGCTGTGCGGGACCGCGCTGCTGAAGGACGTGGCGTTCACCAACGGCGTGATCGAAGTCGACGTCGCCGTCGATGGCACGCGTACGTACGCCGGCCTGATCTTCCGTCACGGTTCGCGCGGCGACTACGAGTGGCTGTACCTGCGTCCGCATCGCGCGCCGCTGTATCCCGACGCGCTCCAGTACACGCCGGTTTTCGACAACGTCGCCTGCTGGCAGCTATACACGGGGGCCGGCTACACGGCTGCGGCCAGCATTCCGGCCAACCAGTGGATTCACCTGCGCCTTGAGGTCCATGGCACGCAAGCTCGTCTGTTCATCGGCGATGTCGCCGCACCGGCCCTGGAAATACACGATCTCAAGCACGGACTGAGGACCGGGTCAATCGGTCTGCTGGGGCCGAAGGGCAAAGCGGCTTGTTTCTCGAACTTTCGGTACCGTAGCGACGACCCGCTCGAGTTTGCCGCGCCACCCGCGGCCGAGACGCCGACGGGGACACTGACGCGTTGGGAGGTGTCGAACGTCTTTCCGGCCCGCACGATCGATACTGCGGCCTATCCGAGCTTCTTCCAGATCTTCCAGGCCCAGTGGAGCCAGGTGGCGTGCGAACCGTCCGGGCTGGTCAACATCAGCAGGCATCGCCGCCGGCTGGGCACGGACGCGGACTGCGTCCTGGCGCGGACAGTCGTTCAAGCGGCGCGGACGCGGCTGGTGAAGCTCCAACTCGGCTACAGCGACGCCGTCACGGTCTTTCTCAACGGTCAGCCGGTGTTTGCCGGCAACAACGCCTATCGCAGCCGGGATCCGTCCTTTGTGGGCGCCCTGGGCTTGCACGACACGGTCTTTCTGAACCTGCAGAAGGGGCTGAACGAGATCCTGCTGATCGTGACCGAGACGTTCGGCGGCTGGGGCTTTATGTGCCAGGCCGACCGCGATCTGGCCGGACCGGTGAAGCAGCACGAGGCGCTGACCAAGGTCTGGGAGACGCCGGCGGAGTTCAAGATCCCCGAGTCGGTCCTGTACGATCGCCAGCGCGACATCCTCTACGTGAGCAGCTTTGACAAGGTCGCCAACCCGCAACAGGAAACGGGCTTCATATCCAGAGTGAGCCTGGACGGCCAAATAAAGGAGCTGCGCTGGGTCACCGGCCTGGACGGACCTTGCGGCCTGGCTCTCTGCGGGGAGCGCCTGTACGTCGTCGAGGGGGTACGCAAGAACCTCGTCGAGATTGACGCGGACACCGGTGAGATCCTGAGACGTTACCCCGTTCGCAAAGCCACGTTCCTGAATGATATCATCCCGGACCAGGGCGGGGCCCTGTACATCTCGGACTCGTCGCGCGTGCTCGAATCGAGCGACATCCACCGTTTCGCGGACGGCCGCGTGACGACCTGGCTCGAGGGTGCCGCGCTGCACCGCTCCAACGGGCTGTACGTGCACAGCCAGGACCTGCTCGTAGGCTGCACCGGCGATGGCTGCCTCAAGGCCGTTGATCTGAGCGGCCGGCATGTGCGCGACATCGCCTGCCTCGGGGCAGGCGTGGTCGACGGCATCCGCGTGGACGGCGCAGGCAACTATCTCGTCTCGCACTGGGAAGGGCAGCTCTACCGCGTCAGCCCCGCCGGAGAGGTCACGGAAATCCTCGACACCATGGCGGCCGGGGAGAACTGCGCCGACTTTGAGTTTGTGGCCGACCGAGACCTGCTGGTCGTGCCGACGTTCCTCGGCAACAAGGTATGTGCGTACCGGTTGAATCAGCCCTGACGACCAGCTCCGGGCGTGACACTGGCATACGTGTCATGGCCGAGGTCTGAGGAGAACAAAGGTGACTGGTTCGTTGACAATCGCCCCGGCCTTGGCCGCCGCGCTGGCGTGCGGCGTGCTGGCCGCGGCTGAAGATCTGCACGCCGCGGCCGAACTGGGCGATCTGGCTCGTGTGCGCGAGTTGCTCGCCCGCGCGCCGCACTCGCTCGAAGCCAGAAACGACGCCGGGCGCACCGCCCTGCACGCCGCCGCCCGGCACGGGCACGCAGCGGTGGTGGAGTTTCTGGTCGGGCAGGGGGCAGAGGTTGATGCCCGCGACAACAGTCAGCGTACGCCATTACATCTGGCGGCCTATTTCGGTCAGCGAGACGTTATCGTGTTCCTGCTCGAACAGGGCGCCGACAAGCAGGCGGCCGACCGGCACGGCAAGCGCGCCATCGACGCCGCCACGTCGCGCGGCCACAACGAAACCGTCAACCTGCTGCTCGCGTTGGAGGTGCATCAACTCGCGGACAACATCTACCGCGTTACACCGTCCTATTCCTTCCGATCGAGCACAGGTGTTTCGCACGGTGCGGACGGCGTGCTCTTGGTTGACACCGGCGAGGCCCCTGTAGCTGAGCGCCTGAAGGAGCACGTGATCGCGCTGGGCCGCGGATTGCCGAAGTGCATCATCAACACTCACGCTCACGCTGACCACACGGGCGGCAACGCGGCCCTGGGTGAGCGGGCCATCATCATCAATCAGGGCAATCTGGCAGAGCACTGCGCCGCGGGCACCCTCATGCGCAGCGCGGCTCCACTGCGCGGGCCTTCCGGGCGGGCGTTCGAGGCCCACTACTCGCTCCGCTTCAACGGCGAGGAAGTCCGGCTGATTCCCGCCGCCGGCGCGCACAGCTCCTCAGACCTGCTGGTCCACTTCACTTCGGCCAACGTCGTGCACATGGGTGCCCTGCTGGTCAGTGATTCGTTTCCCAGCGTGAATGCAAACGTGGAGCGTTACCTGGAGATCCTCGACACGGTGGTCGACGTATTCCCACCAGAGACGAAGTACATCGCCGGTCACGGCGGCGACTTCACGACGGCGGAGTTGCAGCAATACCGGCAGCGGCTGCTGGGCGCCATCGCGGTGGTGCGTAAGGCCATGCGGGCCGGCCAGAGCGTGGAGCAGATGCGCCGCGCGCACGTCCTGAAGGACTGGGAGTCGTGGAACGCGTTTCTGCCACATGCGGGCACAGACTACTGGATCGGCGCGGTGTACGCGGCCTATATCGTGGACGATGAGAAGGTGTTGGACGCCGCTCGCGCGGGAGACTTGGCCCGGCTCACGGAGATTCTTAAGTCTGATCCGGAACTTGTGAATGTCTGCGACAGCAAGGGTCGTACGCCGCTCCATCTGGCGGCCTACCTGGGGCACACCGACGCGGTTCGTTTTCTACTTGCGCATGGCGCCACGCCCGACCTGCGTGACCGGCACGGCCGCCGGCCAATCGACGCCGCCGCCGTTCGCGGCCGTCGTGCCGTCGTCAGTCTGCTGGTCTCCGCGGAAGTCGTGCATGTGGGCGGCAAGGTCCACCGCATCACACTCTTGCACGGGAGCCGCCCGAATATCGGCGCCTCGGTCGGCGCGGACGGCACGCTGCTGGTAGATACCGGCGAGGTCGATACAGCGGAGAAGCTGCGTTCGATCGTGCTTGGTTTTGGTAAAGGTGACCCAAAGTACATCATCAACACCCACTCGCACGCCGTCCACGTCGGTGGCAACGCCGCGCTGGGTGCGGAGGCCACGATCATCAATGCCCCCAATCTCGAGCAGCGCGCTTCGGAAGGCATCCTGTCGCGCGGCCAGCGGCCGCTGCGCGGCCACGACGGGCATAGCTTCGAGACGTATTACACGCTGCGATTCAATGGCGAGGAAGTGCGGTTGATCCGCGCGCCGGAATTACACTCGACGGAGGATCTGATCGTGCACTTCGTCGACTCCGGGATCGTGCAGATGAGCGATCTGTTGGATACGGAGTCGTTCCCGCCCTGCGGCAACCGCGTGCCGCAGTATCTCGAATTCCTGGACGCGGTGCTGGCCGTTTTTCCGCTGGACACGAAGTTCATCGCGGGCCATGGGCGGGACTATACCGTAGCCGAGGTCAGAGCGTACCGCGCGATGCTGATCGACACGGTCAAGGTCGTACGCCGGCACATGCGCGCCGGACAGACGGTCGCTGACATGCAGCGCGGCCGCGTGCTACAGGAATGGAACTCGTGGAACAGGTTTCTGCCGCAACTCGGCACGTACTACTGGATCGGCGCCGTGTACGCCAGCTACACGGACGAACAAGACGACGCCACGGCGCAGTGACACGGGCGCTACGGAAGACACAGCGTCCCCCAGAATCACCCGGCATCGCGGCAAATACGCCACATGGAGTCGCATGCATGATATTATCCAACAAGGCTGCCGCGCAGCGCTGGAGCACGGCCGGTCTGCTCGCTGGTGTGCTGGCCGTGGCACTGTGCGCCAACTTGCCGATTGCTCGGGCACAGTGGCCGCAATGGGGCGGACCCGGACGCGACTTCAGCATCGAGGCCACAGACCTGGCTGACTCCTGGCCGGAGGATGGGCCACCGCAGCTATGGCGGCGTGAGCTGGGCGAGGGTTATTCGTCAATCGTCGTGGATGACGGCCGGCTGTACACGATGTACCGCCAGGGACGCAGAGAGTACACCGTGGCCCTGAACGCAAGAACGGGACAGACGATCTGGGAACACGGGAACGAGACACAGATTACGGACAACATGGTCACCTACGGCCCCGGCCCCCACTCTACGCCGCTTGCGGTGGGTGAGTTCCTCTACTCAGTTGGAACCGATCTGGACTTCTGCTGCTTCGCAAAAAAGAGCGGCCAGCTAGTCTGGAAGCACGACTTGCTGGCCGAACACGGCCTGACCGTTCCGTCGTACGGGTACTCGTGCAGCCCGCTGCGCTACGAGAACACCGTGATTCTGCCAATCGTCGACCAAGCCGGCGGCGAGCAGGTGCTGGCCGCCTTCGAGCAATCCAGTGGACGCGTGGTCTGGAGAAGCGTACGGCTCGCGCGGGACTACACCGAACACTGCGAATATTCGTCGCCGCTCATCATCAACCTGGACGGCGCGGATCAACTTGTCTTCCTTACCAACGAGCGTGTTGTCGGGATCGACCCCCACAACGGGCAGCTTCTATGGAGTCATCCCCACCGCAACCAGCAGGGCGTCAACATCTCTACGCCGGTGTGGAACGGGAAGGATCTGCTCTTCTGCTCGGGCGCCTACGACGCCGGGTCGCGCCTGATCCGGCTGCGACGCGAAGACGGCCAGACTACTGCCGAGGAGCTATGGCACACGCGCAAACTGCGCATTCACCACGGCAACGCGCTTTTCATCGACAACCACATATACGGGTCCAGCGGCGATTTCGGCCCGGCCCTTCTGGTGGCGCTGAACGCCGAGACCGGCAAGCCTGCGTGGCGCGAGCGCGGCTATCAGAAGGCCTCGTTTATCCGCGTCGCTGACAAGGTGATTCTCTTGGACGAGGACGGCCGGCTGGCCCTGACAACCCTCACGCCGGAGGCGTTTACCGTGCTGTCACAGTGTCAGCTCACCGAGCGCCTCTCGTGGACGACACCCACGCTGGCTGGTACGACGCTGTACATTCGCGATCGTAAGCATATCCTGGCGCTGGATCTCGGCCGGAGCTGAGGACACGGCCCGCGCGGCGCCGCCAACTTCCGCGTTGAGGAGCAGACATGCCGGAGGATTCGTACCACGTTGATTTCGCGTCGCTGGAGTGGGAGAGTCCGCTCGCCGGCTTGCGCTGCAAGGCTCGGCGGTGGGGCGGAAAGCAACTCCGCCTGGTCGAGTACACGCCCGAGATGCCGCCCCACTGGTGCGACAAGGGCCACATCGGCTACGTCCTGGAAGGGACCTTCGAGATCAGCTTCGAACATGAAGTCGTGGTGTTTCATCCCGGTGACGGGGTCTTCATTCCTCCCGGGCCAGAGCACCGCCACATGGGCCAGGCCGTGACAAACGTCGTCCGCATCGTTTTCGCAGAGGACATCTGATGACAGACGGCACCCCGCTGCTCACGATCGCCGCTTCGCCTGCCAGCTCTGAAGTCGTTCCAGCGCTGCCACGGTAAAGACCAGCGGATAAAGCCGTTCGTGGTACCACAGCCTGGCGAAGTACAACCCGATTGGGCTGGCCGGGAAACGTTCGCCACATTCGGTTCGCGTGCAGAGCCAGGCGCCGCCGCGTTGCAGCGCCTCTGCCGCGCGTCCGTCTCCGGGTTCCATGACCGCCAGCGTCTCCACGGCTATGGCTGTCTCCTCGATCGACGACGCCACACTCACCGCACCACCCCAGCCGCCGTCCGCGTTCTGAGCCGAGAGAATCCACGCCACTCCGCGCTGGCAGGCCTCAGCCCAGGCCCGCCCCAGGTCGGTCTCCGCAACGCTGACCGCGGCCGCGCGCAGGACACGGCTCGTACCATAGAGCGGGCTCTCTTGATCGGGGGCAGACTGGTTGCCGAACCACAGCGGCGCCCAGCTCCCGTCGCCACGCTGTTGGTCAAGGAGATAGCGCACGGCCTTCCGCGTGCCAGACCGGATGCGCTGGCGCGCATCGGGTGGCAGGATGTCCCGCCATGCCCGCCAAGCCCGCAGAGTGTGCGCGGTCAGGTCCGGGCTGCTGTGGTCGAACGGCAGTCGTCCCCACCCGCGACAGAAGGTCGGGATGCCGCCGTCGCGGTTTTGCAGGTTCAGCAACCAGCGAACACCCGCCAGCGCCGCGCTTGCCACGTGTGGTTCAGCCGGTATCAGCCGCTCCTCTCCGCCGGCCAGAGCCCACAGGGCAAGCAGCGCCCCGGCGGTGTCGTCGGAATCAGGAACACCCCCGCTCCGATCAGTCCAGGCCCATCCGCCAGGGGGTGCTTGCGTGTAGGGGTGGATCACCGTGTATTGCTGCTTCAGAAGCCAGTTGGTTAGCCGGGCTCTCTCGTCGGGCGTCAAGTGCGCCGCGCCGCTTGGCCCCGTCAACGCGCCGACCGAGAGCGTCGTCAGCCAGGTGGCTAAGTTGGTGTCAATCGGCCAGCAACCAGCACTGCGCACAGAGGCGGTGAGGAACGCACATCCCCGTTCGACCACGGGATGCTCCCACGCCCCCGTCGACGCGAGGCTCATCACAACGAAACTGGTCAACGGAACCGCCTCGAGGAAACCGCCCGACTCTGGCTGTATGGCCGCGAGCACACGGAGCGTGCGTGCCCGCGTGACATGGCGAAGGGCACGCGTCAGCGGGTTGCGCGTGGGCCGGTGGTGGTGCCGGGCCTGGCCGATTGCGATCAGCGCCGGCAGGGCATAGCTCACCACGGGCAGCCCGAACCGCCGGAACCAGGCTGGCGGGCAGGCGGCCAGCTCGAACGGTAGCGCCGGGATGTGACGCCACGCCGCGCGCCCGTCGCCAAAACGCCCCGCCAGAGCGCACATCGTCAGGATCGGCACCGAGAACGTGTGGTCGTCGCCATACAGGGCGTCGATGGCCCGCGCCAGTTCCGCCGGCGCCAGGTCACCCACGCGGCGTTTCATCCAGCTCTCGGCCTGCTGTGCAGCCACCGCCAGTGCTCCGTCGGGTTGCGGGCCGGCGCCCAGTGCCGCCCAGCACAGGGTCGTTGTACTGATGTTGCTGGGGCTGTCGATCGTGTCTCCCCAGCCGCCATCCGCATTCTGGTGCTTGGCCAACCACGTTAGCCCCCCGCGCACCAGTGCCGCGCGGCGCGGGTCTTCCTGCGCGCGATCCAGCAGCGTCAGAGCGCACGACGCGGTGGCCGTGGAGAGCGCGCTGCCGGACAACTCACCCTCCCAGAAGCCGCCCACCATGCGGGCCGCGAGCAGCTTTTGCCGGGCCGCGTTCAGAGTGTGCGCGACGGTTCTGCGATCGCAGGGCATGGTCAGGCACTCAGGTGGCCCAGGGCCAGCAGGGCATAGAAGGTGTACTCGCAATCCTCGATGTCGTCGGCCCAGTTTCCACGAAATGCCCGCCCGGTCCAGAGACTGTCCAGAAAGTCCAGCGTGGCTTCCGGCGATTCCGGCGAGCGTGCTCCGAGCGCCGCCAGCGCATGCAGCGCGGTGGCCGTGGAGAGCAGATCAGGCATGGGGGCCTGTGGTGCGGCCAGAAACCCGCCGCGCTCGTGGACGCGCGCCTCGAGCCAGGTGTCGACTCCGCGCGGAACCGGCTGGTTCAACTGGCGCAGCAGCACGACGGCGGCGGCTGTGGCCGGTGTTGTGCCGAGCGGCAGGTCGCGTTCGTTGGCATACGCGCCGTCCGCGCTGCGCAGGCCGGACAGACAACGTGCCATGCCCTGCGGATCAGGCAACTCACCCGCCAGATCCTGGTAGGCTCCCAATGCCAGAAAGCAGTCATACACCGTCCCGCGCGCGCTTCGCGGCGCGGAGCCGTACCCCCCATCGGCGCTGCGGCACGCTTCGATGCGTCGCAATATGCCGGCGGCCGCCGGCGTGTCCAGACTGCCGGCGGGCATGGCGGCCCAGCAGCGGGCCAGGCAGGTCAGATGCACGAAGTCGAGATCGCCGCCAGCGCCAAAGCTCCGCAGGTACGCGCTCGTCGCTGCGCTGGGAAGCTCGACGTCCATGGCCGCCAAGCCGTTCAAAGCGAAGACGGTGTAGTATAGGTCGCTCTCACCCGCGCGGTTCCGCGCCCCACCGTCGCTGTTGATCTGTCCGATCAGGAACTCGACGACCTTGTCTGCGGCTTCAAGCAGCCGGGTCGGGGCCCGCCGTGCGGCTGCCAGCATTTCGTGCCTCAAACTCACGGCAATACCCTCGAATCTGCTTATCGCCGAAGATGCGGCCCAGCACGCGCCGCAACAGCCCCTTGAGCGTTGCGCTCTGCAGCGGGTGCAGGGCCCGCGTGGCCTGCGCGGTGTACGCTTCGAGCAGGCTCTCCGCCGTCTCCAGCACTTCGTGTTCGCGCAGAAGTTGCTCGATCTCCGCGGCGACCTTGGTGTAGTCGCAGGTCCCCCGCCACAGCGCCGTAGTCAGACGGGCTTCGTCACCGGCGACGGCGCGTTTGTGCGCGATGGCCAGCACGACCGACGGGCGCAAGTCCCGCAAATCGTGCGAGTCGCCGGCACCGGCGAAGTCCTCCAGATCATCGCGGATCTGGTAGGCGATTCCCAGCGCCTCGCTGTAGCGGGTCAGCACGTCGTGGACACCAGCGTCGGCACCGCCATAGCAAGCTCCCAAACGCAAGGCCACTTCAAAAGCTGGGGCGGTCTTCTGGCGAAACATGTCGAGCACTTCCAGCGGCGAAAGCGGGGCCGGGTGCCGAGCCCAGCACAGCTCCGCCCCCTGCCCGCGGCTGAGTGTCAGGTGCCCGTGGGCGGCGATGTGCAACATCGCCACCTTCGTCTGGGCAGCGACCTCCAACTCTCCGATCAGGCGATAGCCTTCTCCCAGGAGAAAGTCGCCGACGTTGAGCGCGACGGGGACACCATGGTCGCTGTGCAGCGCCGGCTGCCCATACCGCTTTTCATCGCCGTCTTCAATGTCATCGTGGATCAGCGAGGCCTTATGGAAGCACTCCACGGCAATGGCCAGCTTCTTGAGATCGTCGGCGGCACTCAGGGTTACCGTGGACGGTTCGCCCAGATCCTCCTGCAACGACAGACACGCACATACCGCCAGGTACGGTCGCCAGCGTTTGCCGGCCAGCGTCAGCCAATCCCGGGCAATGGCCTCCGTTTCGCCCTCGGGGGCACCGGCGACGGAGTTGAGCACCTCGGGCACAAACCAGTCCCGCACACAGCGCCGCAGCGCGTCGAGATCCAGGCGATAGGTGCGATCCGTGGAAGTAAGATGGATCGCGTCGCGCACCCAGTCCAGGTCCACGGTTGTGTCAGCGCAGCCATCCTGCAAGAGCGGGATCGCCAGCGCCGGCACAGCCCGCGCCTCCATGTGCGGAAAGCACTTCTCCAGCACACTCATGCAGCTCACACCCACAATGGCCTCGATCTGTCCCGACTCGATCAGCTTGGTTACGACGGCCGCACCCTCTGCAACCAGGACCGCATAGCCCAGCCGTTCGGCCTCGCTCTGAAGCTGGTGGATGGCACAACGCCCGCATCCCGCACACACGAGCCCATACTCGTCGATCTCCGCTCCACACGCGCTGGCCGAGCGCAGGCACTGCGGCAACAGCAGCAGCCGCCGCTCGTACGGAATGCGGGCCAAGGTGTCCCGCCAGACCTCGTTGTTCACGATGATGGCGGCGTAGTCCCGGTAGACGCGGTCAATCTCCAAGGCGCGGCAGACTTGCTCGGCCTGCTGGTACAACTCATCGAGCGCGAGCGGCGGCACCAGCTTCGCCTGCTGCACAAGCCCGCGGGCCTGGTCGCGGAGTCGTTCCCGCACGGCCCGGTCATTGGGTATGTTGGGTTGCGCGGGCCGGTAGCGTCGCGGTGGCAAACGCGGCGGCAGAACCAGCGGGCGGTTGTGCGGCGTTTCAGCCGCGCCGGCCCGAGCGCCTCCACCCGCGCCGTCTGCCCTTGATCGATGTGTCATGACCCGCACACCTTTCCCACGCCACGGCGCGGCCTTCACGAATATGCCCCGAAGCCGAAGAACCAGTACTTTTTCGTCAGCCGGTACAGCCAGTTCTGCTCGGGCAACTCGTGTCCCGGGCAATGCTGACTGGGGCGCGGCTGCATGGCCAACAGCTCGGCCAAGGCGGTCTGGCGCAGGGTCGAATCGCGCGCCGCCTGGCCTTCCACCACGGTCCGCAACAGGTCGGGGCGTTCCAGAATGATACAGCCGCGCGTCGCCCCAGTGGCAGCCGCTCTGAAACTGCTCAAGAACGACGACGCGCTGATCGTCTTGAACACGTCGCTGCCGTTGTCGCGAATGCTGTCGCCGGCGAATTGCACGATCGGGCAAGGTTCTATGTCACCGGTGGGGCTGATATGGTGGCTGATGCCCACGGCCGCCGGGCACAGCGCCCGCCCCTGATCATCCCAGTAGGCATCCACAACCACGATCGGCCTGGTGTTGCGAATCTTCATCGCGAAACGCCGCACTCCCAGCATCTGCTCCGGTCGCAAGGCCAATTCCGGAGCCGGGTCGGGCCCGACCGGCCGGTAGGTCGTGTACCACACATAGTGCACACCCCGGCGAATGAGCTCGTCCACCCAGGCTTCTGTGACGAGATCGTCGTAGTTGTTCTGGCAGACGCTGGTGGTCACGCCGGTAATCAGGCGGTGCCGCAGACAGGTTTCCAGGCCGGCCAGCGTCCGGTTCAGCACCCCGGGTCGCCCGCGGCGCTGGTCGCTGATCAGCTCGGTTCCTTCCACGCTTACGAGCGGGGTTACATTGCCCAGCCGGTGCAGTTCCGCCGCCATTTCGTCGGTGATGAAATGTCCGTTCGTGAAGATCTGGAAGTAGCAGTCGGGGTGTTGCTCCAACATCCGGATCAGGTCCGGGTACAGGAACGGTTCCCCGCCCAGCAGACCGAAGAAGCTGTTGCCGTGGGCTTTCGCGCCTTCTATGAGGTGGTTCAACTCGTCCAAACCCAACGACACCGCCGGTCGATCCACGTCCACCCAGCAGCCCCGACAACGCAGGTTGCAGCCGCTGGTGATCGAGATGTACAGGAACGGCGGGAAGGTCTGGCCCTGCTTCAACCGTCTCTTGAAGCGTTGCACCGAGCGCACGCCTTTGTAGCCGAAGTTGTAGACGAACTTCCACAGCAGGCGGGTATCCGTCGTGCGCCACATGCGTTGGACCAGTGCCAGAACCATCTCGTCGGTCTCGGATCAACTCAGACAATACGACTCGCGGCGGAACACGACGTCGCAAACACGCTCTAGAGGCCCCACTCGTCGGCCGACGCTTCGGGCTCTGGATCCGCGCCGCCGTGCTCCCCGTCCGGCGCCGGAGTCTCGCCCCGGTTGGCCTTGGCCTGCCTCTGACATGGGCAGGTACTGGGCAAGACCCGCAGCACGTCGTCTGGAATGTCCAGCTCGGCCTGCATCTGCTTGAGCTCTGGGGCGGTGCGGAATGGTTCCCCGCCGGCCGCATCCCTGTCCAGCGCGAAGCGCCTTTTGGTCTCCCGGCTGCGGGCCTGGAGCGCCGCGCACGCGTCACCGCCGAGCAACTTCGCGACATCCACCTGTACGGGCTCGCGGCTGAGGTCCTCGGCGCGGAGCACGTCGCCGTTCACCGGTCGCTTGTCGTACTTCGGGAAGATGATGGCCAGGCTGGGGCATACTCGGGCGCAGGCCGGGCAGCCGGTCTTGCATTGCTGCGGCTGCGCGACGCGGACTCGTCCATCCGCATCCAGCGCGTACACACCGAACAGGCAGAAGCTCAGACACTGTTTGCAGTTTGCGCAGCGCTCGTAATCGATCACCGGAAACCACGGCAGCCATCCACCGGCGCGCGGCCCGTCGAGGTCAGGTGCGGGTTCGCCGACCGGCGCTGCCGGGGCATCCCGGAGCAACCCGTCGGTCACCTCGGCCGCGCTCTGCTGCCGCATGTTGTACACGGCCACGTCCGCGCCATCGAGCGGCGCACCGGCGGCGTGGAACAGCCAGCGCACGGCGCGCGGATAGCACGCCGCGATTCGCACCTGCTCCGCCCCGGCAATGCGGGCCAGGCGCGCATCGCGCCGGGCCGCCAACTCACACAGGTCGGACACGGCCTCGAACGCGACCCCGGCTGTCTTGAGTTGCTCCAGGACTTCACGCTTGACTTGCGGCGGAAGCACCGCGGCGCGCGCACAATCGCAGTACAGAATGCGCCTCGACTGTTTCATGGTCGCAGATTCTCCAGCAGCGCCGCTCGCCGTGGCCGCCAGCCTCCGAACTCCAGCTCCACCCTTTCAGCTCCCTTCGTATGCGACCGGGCGGTTTCAGTCAACCGACCACCACCGGCACGTCCGATCGCAACCGTCATTCATCCTGGCTGGCCCACCGCTGCTGGACGTTTCAGGGCTTCACAGACCGTCAGGCTGACCAGCGGCGCAACTCTAGAAGCTATCCCAAAACCCTCCAAAGGCAGACCGCCCAGCCGCGTTGCGCGCATATCCAAGCTGTTCTACGCAACCGCTCCCTCACGGTCGCGGCTCGGAAGAGGTTTTGGGATAGCTTCTAGCCTACAGCGCACCTCAACAGGTCCGACAACTTCTGACACGGCCGGTAATCCCCCGCCGCCGTCGCGTCCTCATACTCCCGGTCAACCCGCGGCGAATCGCGCAGACGTTTCGTACACTTGGAAGTGTGAGCCCTACGGTCGGTCCTCGGATAGATGGAGCAACGCTCCGCACTACGCGCGCCGCGGGTCGCAGACCGCCCTCCACGCAGCGGTTAACTGGCCTAGCGCAGCCGGCCTGCCGTGCCAGCGCTTGTTCCCGGACGCACGCTCCAGCCGTACGTACTTCGCCAGCGCGGCAGGGTGCTGTGGCTCGGTGGAATGCAGTTTGGCCGGCGCGCCACCCCCGTCTGATCGCATCACCTTACTCGACTCCCCTGCTGGGCTCGCTCGGCGATTATCCGGAACACGCGGCGCGCTTGGCCGCGATTCGGACAGCGCGCGAGATCACGTCGCCCCGCGGCCGGCGACCACGTGCGCGGAACAGGCCCGGAAATCACACGTTCAGAAGAAGGCCGCTCGGTCTCACGCCAGTCAGCCAGCCATGCCACCGTCCGAATGCGCCGGCGCGGCAAGCATCTCCACAACCATGTGTTGTGCGGCCTAAGCACCGTGGAATTTGTGTCGATGACAACGCCACAAATGACCTTTCGCTCGAATTCGCCTGGCGCGGGTGCCGCGCGGCGATGATGCGAGCGAGGTCGATCGTTCTCGGCCCAAACGCGTTCGCGTTGGAACAGCCGGTTGGCAACAACCGGGGGAGGCCACCCTCGCGGTGGGTAGCGCTGACCTGGGCCACTAGTGAGAGGTTTCGTCGCGGAGACAGGGAGCGACCGCCGACTCCCGCGCCAAGCATGTAACCGATGAACGGAAGTGCCATGACCGACGATAAAGACCTGACGACGCCCCCGACGCCCAAAGACGAACCGAGCACCACCAGCGCTGACGATCCGTCCGCAGTGCAACCGGATGGGCCACCCGCGACGTCAGCAGACGGCCAGAAACGCAAGAGAAAGGCCCGGGGCAGGATCGAGGCACTCGAACAGCGAATCCTGCTGTCCGCCACGTGGGTGGACGCCCACACGGGAGAGCTGCTCGACGGCCCCACCGCAAGTGACGACGCTTTTACCGGAACCGAGGCGGCGGACGTCGCGGACGCCCTCGACGGCGACGATGTCCTCCAGGGGCTCGCCGGCGATGACATCCTCAGCGGCAACGACGGCGCTGACAGCCTCTTCGGTGACACCGGCGACGATAGTCTCTTCGGTGGCGCTGGGGACGATAGTCTCCACGGCGGGGAAGGCAGTGACACGCTAAGCGGCGGCGAAGGCGACGACGTGATCTTCGCTGGCGAGAGCCACGGCGGCGTACCGGCGTCAGACGTCATCGACGGCGGAGCCGGCAGCGACACGGCCGACTACTCCAACGCAGGCGCCGCCGTAAACGTCGATCTTACCACCGGGACGGTCAGTGGCGCTACCGAAGCAGATACTCTGACGAACATAGAAAGCGTCGTTGGTTCGGATTACGACGATACCTTCAGCTTCAGCAGTCCCTCCGCTGGCGACACGTATTCGGTAGACGGAGGTGGCGGCGACAACACCATCGATCTCAGCAACTTCGATCGCGCCGCGGCCACTTTCAGCCATGGCGAGATCACCATCGACTTGGGCGATGGGCAGTCGCTGTCGATCGAGCACGAAAACATCGACCATGTGCAGTTCAACGGCCAGAGGGTGAACCTGGTGACCTGGGACGGTGAGGCGGCGAGCGCTGACTGGTCCGACGCCGCCAACTGGAGCAATGACACCGTACCGGGCGCCGACGACATCCTGATCTTCGACGGCACGTCGTCAGACGACGCAACGTTCGATGCAGAATTCTCCGGGACCATCGGCGGTTTGCAGGTCAGCCGCGACTACAGCGGCACGATCGAGCTGACCGACTCCCTGACCATTAATGGCGATGTTGACCTGGCGGCGGGCACGCTCGACGCGGGTGATCACCCCGTCGATATCGCCGGCGATCTCAACATCAGCGGCGGCGAATTCCGGGCCGACGCTGCCACCACTTTCGTAACCGGGGATCTGACCGTCACCGACGGCCTCTTCGTGCAGGAATCCGGCACGTTGACGGTCACCGGTGACATCGCGCACAGCGGTGGCAGCGTGGATATCTCCGGGGCCACGCTCGCTCTGGTGGGTAACAGCAAGTCGATCGATGTCACGCCTGAATTCGTGGTCGGTGACCTCGATATCAACATGGCCTGGAACCAGAGCCTCAACCTCGCCAGCGATGTGACGGTAACCGGCGACCTCACCATCTCCCAGGTCAACGAGATCAACGGTGGAACGATCAGCGTCGCCGGCAACGTCACCAGCACCGACTCCAGCGTCGGTGACAACAGCACCGGCACCATCGCCCTGACCGGCGACGGCGACCAGGTCCTCTCCGGCGGCGGGAACGAGGGCGACCTGCCCAACCTCAGCATCGCCAAGACCGGCGGCTCCGTCACGATCACCGATCCAGTCACCGTCGATGGC
>JAHJAR010000134.1 GCA_018814045.1 Planctomycetota bacterium
CGGCGATCGCCCGCACCATCCGCGCGCACAATCCCGACGTGGCCGTCCTGGTCGAAGCCTGGCCGCCCGTGGGCCAGATGACCGGCAGCTTGCGCGAAACCCTGCCCGAATTCAGATGGTCGAGCTGTGCCGGAGGGCTGCTCGTGCTGGTTCGGGGCGAGATGGAGTCGGCGCACTACGGCCAACTCGACGGCGGCGGCAAATTCCGCGTCTGCCAACTCACGCTGGCCGGCACCCCGCTAACCGTGGTCGCCGTCGATATGCCGAACAGCTTCAACCGCTTCCGCCGCGTGCCGCTCGAGGCTTTGGCAGAACTCGTTGAGCCGCTGGCGGATAAACCGCTGCTGGTCCTGGGCGACTTCAACACCCCGCCTGATTCGGTGCACTTCGCCCATCTCCGCGAAGTCCTAGTCAACGCGTATGAGGTGGCCGGGCGCGGTTACGGGCCTACCTGGCCGGTGCCGTGCCCGGTGCTGACACTCGATCAGGCCTGGGCTTCCGACACCATCCGCGTGCTGTCCTGCCGGGCATTCTGGACACCCTACTCCGACCACCGCCCGCTTCTGGTGAGCTTCACGCCGCGGCCGTCTGCTCCCGCCGGCAAGAACTGACCTTCCGCCCCGGCGGGCTCTGTGGCAGCCGGCCCATCTCCCGATAGGAGTGGGTACGCAGTACGATGTTCTGTGTCCACCGCCCGGTAAGCGAATGTGACGTTCTCCACGGGCCCTGACGGCTCGGCTGCCATCGTGCGTGCAGCGGAAAGGACGAGGCATGATCATACGCGTCGGCGTCCTGTCAGGTCTGTTTCTGCTGGCTTCCTGCCAGGAAACACCTCACCAGCCTGCGTCGGCGAAAGCGTCCACGGTCGGCTACGCCGCACATCTGTCAGACGGCGCGCAGGTGCAGATTACCCCCGAGGACGTGCGACCCTTCCAGTGCGAGCTGTCCTCCGCTGCCGCCGAGCGGCGTGACCCACAGTGGATCGCCATGACGCGGCGCGCCCGGCCCATCGTGCAGGCCCTGAGCAAACGGCGCTTCGACGCCGGCGACGTGGACCGGTTTCTGCCCTACCTGTACTCCGATGTGAAGGCGGTTCGAACGTATGCCGTGGCGAGTTGCGGGGAGTTCTCGCCGCACGCGTTTGCGACGTTTGAGGATGCCCTGGTCTCCTTCCTGGCGGATCCGAATCCGCGGGCGCGGCTGTGGGTCGCCCGCACACTGTGTGAGAACGGCAGTCCGGAGACGCGCCGCTTCGTGGCGTGCTTGCGGCTGGCCCGAGAAGCCGCTTACGCCCGAGCTGTCGCAGGCCGCACACCGTCCGTTACCAACAGCCCGACGTCACAACCGTTCGCGATCACGGTTGCCGATATCGCACCCCTTCAGATTGCGGCCGGTGAGGCGGCGGCGGCCGAGCACGGCCCGGACGCCAATAGCGAAGCCAACGACTCACCCACGACCCTCTTCCGAGAGCTGGAGCGGGCGGCTGCCCGGCTGCGCGGCGCCGAGGCTGATCCCGACGCCGTGCGGGCCTACCTGCCGTTTCTGTACGCGACCGATGCCCGGGTGCGTCAGCGTGCTCTGCGCGAGGTGGAGACACTCGGGCCCACAGCGTTCGCCGCGCTGCATGACGTACTCGTGGCGTGCATCGTCGACTCCGATGGACAGGTTCGGCTGCAAGCCCTGCGGACGCTGGCGGCCTGCGCCCCGGACGAGACGCGGGCCATGCTGCGCAAGTTCCAGCTCTCCAAGGTGAACGAGTACAGCCTGGCGGCACAGGGGCTGTAAAGCCGGCAGCACGTCGCCACGGGCGTGGCCGATGACGCTGCAATCACCCGAATCCAGCATCGGATAGACTCCGGGGATGGTGGTCGCAGCGCGCGGGGGACGCTACACTGCCCGTTCTCGCGCCAAGGCTGCGGTCGGTGTGCCGGTCGCCAAGCATCCACTAACACGAACACGCGTACAGGTGCAGTAATGAGCGACATTCTCAAGACCCTCGGTATCGAAGCGAAAAACCCCGGTGGCTTTGCCGGCGAATGGCTTGGCTCCGGCCCCACAGTCGACGTCATCACTCCAATCGATGGCTCGAAGATCGGCAGTGTGCAGCAGGTGACGGAAGACGAATACGAGAGAATCGTCGCCCGCGCGCACGAGGCGTTTCTCACTTGGCGCGAGATACCGGCACCCAAGCGCGGCGAGGTCGTGCGCCAACTCGGCAACCGCTTGCGCGAATTCAAGCAGGAACTCGGCTACCTGGTCACGTACGAGATGGGCAAGATCCTGGCCGAAGGCGAGGGCGAAGTGCAGGAGATGATCGACATCTGCGATTTCGCCTGCGGTCTGTCGCGACAACTCTACGGGCTGACCATGCACTCGGAACGGCCCCACCACCGCATGTACGAGCAGTGGCACCCGCTCGGCGTGGTGGGTGTGATCAGTGCCTTCAACTTCCCCGTCGCCGTCTGGGCCTGGAATGCCGCCATCGCGGCCGGCTGTGGAGACAGCACACTCTGGAAGCCAGCTTCCAAGACGCCATTGACCGCGATCGCGTGCACCAAGATCGCCGCGGAAGTGTGCCGGGCCAATGGTGTGGATCCAGCGATCTTCTCGCTGGTGGTCGGCAAGGGATCGACGATCGGTGAGAAGCTGCTAAATGATCGGCGTCTGCCGCTGGTTTCCGCCACCGGCAGTTGTGAGATGGGCTACCGCGTGGGCGAGGTGGTTGGTAAGCGGCTCGGCCGGACGATCCTCGAGTTGGGCGGCAACAACGCGATCATCGTTACGCCCAGTGCCAACATGGACATGGCGCTGCGCGCGATCCTGTTCGGGGCCGTCGGTACCGCCGGCCAGCGCTGCACGAGTACGCGGCGGATCATCGTGCACAACGCGGTCAAGGACGAGTTGGTCGACCGGCTGCGCAACGCGTACGAAACGATCAAGATCGGCGACCCGCGCAAGAGCGAGACGCTGATGGGACCGCTGGTCACACACCAGGCCGTCAAAGACATGCAGAACGCCATCAAACGCATCAAGGCGGAAGGCGGCGAGATTGTGTATGGCGGCGAGCAGCTCGACGGCGCGGAGTTCCCGGGCGGCCACTACGTCAAACCGTGCATCGCCGCCGCTCGGAACGATTTTAAGATTGTCCAGGAAGAGACCTTCGCCCCGATCCTCTACATCATCGAATATGGTCAGAGCCGCGACCGTGAGGGAGCGGTTGACGAGGTTGCCGACGCAATCGCCATCCACAACAACGTACCCCAGGGCCTCAGCTCGGCGATCTTCAGTACCAACGTGCTCGAGACTGAGCGTTTCCTGGCCCACGCCGGCAGCGACTGCGGCATCGCCAACGTCAACATCGGCACCAGCGGAGCCGAGATCGGCGGGGCCTTCGGCGGCGAAAAGGAAACCGGCGGCGGCCGCGAATCCGGCTCCGACGCCTGGAAAGCCTACATGCGCCGCCAGACCAACACGATCAACTGGTCGACCGAGCTGCCGCTGGCACAGGGGATTAAGTTCGGGGATTAGGCAGCATCAGCGTAGTTTGCTCCATATAGACCGAGCTGAGGCCGAGGCATGGTAACACGTACAGCGTCTCAAGAAGTGGAGGGTTGACGCACAGGCCGCATATGGGGAGGAATAATGTGGCTGATCCAAGTAAGCAGCTCTACAACAATGAGTGCCGAGATGCCGTTCATGGATTCGTGTATCTCAGTGACGCTGAATGGGCCGTAGTTGACTGCCCGACATTCCAGCGCTTGCGGGATATCCGCCAGCTTGCCATGGCTCATTTGGTCTATCCCGGTGCGACGCACACACGGTTTGAACACTCGCTTGGTTGCGTCCACCTATCAGACCTCATCTTCAAGGCTGTAGAAAGACGGTTTCGACAAGGTGACTGCCCAGACTCTGCCGAGGCGTTCCGAAAGAGCGATGAGAAGTGGACACGCGGACGGACGATCCTGCGTTTGGCAAGTCTGTTACATGACCTCGGGCACAGCCCCTTCTCGCATAGTGGCGAGAGCCTTATGCCCAAGGAAGTGGTTGATGGAAGGAAACGTCGGCTACAGCATGAGGATATGACGGCTCGCTTGATTCGCGGGACCGAGATCGCGGATAGGCTGAAGACCCGGTTCGGTGAGGAGATCATCGAGGAGGTTATCGCGGTTGCCACCAAACCTGAGTCAGCCAGGCTGTCAAAGGAAAGCGATCGAGCATGGTATAGGTTCCTCAACGACATCCTCGCAGGTGAGCTCGGCAGCGACCGAATGGACTACTTACTGCGCGACGCAGTGCATTCCGGCCAAAGCGTCGGCCTATTCGACCATCGCAAGCTCATTGACTCAATGACGATTGTGCCACCACCGGAGGAGACTGGTGAGGAGCATCGCCTCGGGCTCGACGGAGCCGGCTGGTTGATCGGTGAGCAGATGGTCGCCGCGCGGTACCTGATGTACGTCGCCCTCTACTTCCACAAGACAAAGCGGATCTACGAGATCCACCTGGAGGAGTTCCTCGCCAGTTGGCTTGAGGCACGGTATGGGCGACCGCATTTCCCAGCAGACAGCCCTGGCGAGTATGCAAAGCTCACAGACAGCCAAGTCTGGGCGGGAATCTACGAGGCTGCGGTCGGGGCGGACGAAGAACTTAGGCGCTTGGCACTGCCGTTTGTCGATCGGTCGCATTTGCGACTCGCGCACGAGCTGCTCCTCGCCGACAACCACGACCCCACCGCATCGTCCGACGACGTCAAAGCTGTTCTCGACGAGTTCGCCAGGGGGCTTCAGCCCGTGCTAGAGCCGGACCACAAAGGCGAAAGTGTAGCGGACGTAATGACAGACCTTCAGCATCGACTTGGCCCGATCCTGCGACGCCGCCGCCCGCGCATTTGGAACGCCTCTCGGTTTGACAAGCTGGTCCACAGCGTGCATAATCATGTTAGGGAAATGTTAGATATTCGATCTGACCAGACAAAGCACAGCGCTGCCAAGCTTTTTGGTCCGAGGGACAAGATATGGGTGTATCTGGACGGCAAGACGCGATATCTTGACGAGTTATCCGAGATCGTCAGTGGCATGCCGGATCGAATCTGGCGCGGACGGATCTACGCGCCTGCCAAAATGCGTGACGAAGTCCGGAAGTTCTGTGTGCAGTGGCTGGAGAGCAATCCATCCGGCGGAGGCACCAAAAATGTCTGAGACTAGCCCTGATGCTGCCTCGTGGGCGCTGGCGGCTGCCGCCGCACTTCGCCGTCACGGCAGTTGGACGGGTAGGATTCACATTCAAAAGCACCTGTTTATCACGAAGGTCCTCGGACTGGCCGCCCCCCCCTTCGAGTTCGTGCTCTACGACTACGGTCCCTATTCGTTTGAGCTGGACGAGAGCATCATCGATCTGGAGTTGTTTGGCCTCTTGGGCCGCTCATATCCTCTGGCTGGGTATGGTCCGCAATACGAGCCGACGCACGAAGGGCTGAGAGCGTGCGAGAAGCTCGACGAACACAGTCGGGATGCAATCGAACGTGTTGCTGCGCAGCTCGGTAGCCGAAAAAGCCAGGATCTCGAGCTCATTGCCACCTGCCTGTGGATGGAGCGCGAAGAGAATCTCGCTGATCGAGACGAGGTTGTTCAGCAAGTAGCACAACTGAAACCGAAATACAGCGAAGAAACTATCCGCGAACGCTTGGAAGAGGCACACAAGATCGTCGACTCCTTGATCCCATAAGCCCTACACTGCGATTTGCCAGTGTGGCGGGTAAAGTCCTCCGGCCAGAACCGGCGGCGCCGACCATGGGGCCACCAGCCAAACGTATTCTCACCTCACCCCTGCTCCCAACCGCTTGCCACCGCGCTCCGCTCCGACTGAAATAGCACCCTGTGCCCGTTATCTAAGACGCCGCGCCGCTGCGCGAGAGGAGAGCTAAAACGTGCCTTTGCCCTACAACGAACGAACGTGCTATTGCGGCGACGTCTCGGCCCAGCACGCCAGCCAGACAGTCATCCTCGCCGGTTGGGTGCATACCCGCCGCGATCATGGCGGGGTGATCTTCATCAACCTCCGCGATCGAGCCGGCGTCGTGCAGCTCAAGTTCGATTCCACCAGCCACCCCGCCGCGTTCAAAGAGGCCGAGAAGCTGCGCAGTGAGGACTGCATCGTCATCCGCGGCGACGTGCTGCGCCGGCCGGATGACATGGTCAACCCGAACATGAAAACCGGCACGATCGAGATATCGGTGCACGAGGTCGAGATCCTCAGCCCTTCCGAGACGCCGCCGTTCGAGATCAGCGACAAGGTCGAGGCGAACGAAGAGGTCCGCCTGCGATACCGCTTCCTCGACCTGCGCCGCCCGCCGCTGCAAAACGCCCTGATCACGCGGCACCGCATCACCAAGGCGATTCGCGACTACTTCGACCGCGAGAACTTCATCGAGATCGAGACGCCCTTCCTGACCAAGAGCACCCCCGAAGGCGCCCGCGACTTCCTGGTCCCGTCACGCGTGCAACGCGGCAATTTCTATGCGCTGCCACAGTCCCCGCAGTTGTTCAAGCAACTGCTGATGATGAGCGGGTTCGACCGCTACGTGCAGATCGTGCGCTGCTTCCGCGATGAGGATCTGCGGGCCGACCGCCAGCCCGAGTTCACGCAGCTCGACATCGAGATGTCCTTCGTCAAACCCGCGGACATCATGCACGTCTGCGAGGGCTTCCTGGCCCATGTCATGCAGGTCATCCACGGCGTCGAGATCAGCCGGCCCTTCCCGCGCATGACCTACCAAGACGCGCTGCGCGAATACGGCATCGACCGGCCCGACACACGCTACGACCTCAAACTCAAGGACGTAACCGACAGCGCCCGCAAGATGGAGTTCAAGGTCTTCACCAGCGCCGTCGAACAGGGCGGCGTGGTCCGCGCCATCCGTGTCCCCGGCGGCAGCGACATGTCCCGCAAGGAGACCGACGCGCTCGCCGACGATCTGCGCGGCATCGGCGCCGGCGGGCTACCGCTGGTGAAGGTCGTGGCCGGCGACGGCGACCAACCGACATTCCAAACCGGCATCGCCAAGTTCTGCTCACCCGAGACCACCGCCGAGTTGATCGCGGCCACCAGCGCCGAGGTCGGCGACATCCTCTTTTTCGCCGCCGACAGCGAGTCGAAAGTATGCAAGTACCTCTCGTGGTTGCGCGAGGTGATCGCCAAGCGGCGTGGCTTGATTCCGAAGGGGGCCTGGAACTTCCTGTGGATCGTCGATTTCCCCATGTTCGAGTACAACGCGGACGACGGCCGCTACTACGCCGTCCACCACCCCTTCACCGCCCCGCGCGATGAGGACGTGCCGCTGCTAGACAGCGATCCGTATAAGTGCCGCGCCAACGCCTACGACGTCGTGCTCAACGGCATCGAGCTGGGCGGCGGCAGCATCCGTATCCACCGCTGCGAAGTCCAGCAGAAGGTCTTCAAGCTGCTTGAATTGAGCCCGGAAGAGCAACAGCTCAAGTTCGGCTTCCTGCTCGAAGCGCTCAAGTACGGGCCGCCGCCCCATGGCGGAATCGCCTTCGGCCTCGATCGCGTGGCCATGCTGCTATCCGGCCTGGACAACATCCGCGATACGATCGCCTTTCCCAAGACCACGAGCGCACAGTGCCTGATGACAGAAGCCCCAAGCAGTGTGGCCACGGCCCAACTCGACGAGCTGGGCCTCAAACTCGCCGCCCAGCCCGGCGACTGATCGCGGGCGAGTCCACACGACCACACCGCACTGGCCGTCCGAGTCTGCCCCTCCACGGCCGGCCGGGATGCGCGGCGGAGAATCCCCACACGTGTCGCTCGCCACTCGGCCGATAAAATACCTGTCCGCAGGGCGGCGCCGCGTGGCACTCGCAGCGCGCCAGCGGCGCCATAACTGATTTCATCAGCGAAAGATACGACTGCTAAGCGAGGAGCCGCCAGCCATGATCGAGACTCACGTCAAACAGCGCAATTGGCCGAGCTATGCCCTGGGAGCGGTAACGACTCTCGTAGTGGTGGCATTGTGGGGCAGCTTCGTCGTGCCCCCACGAGCGCACGCCCAAATCCCCGACAGCGGCGCGCAGCGCTACGAGATGATCAAGGAGCTGCGCACGACGAACCAGAAGCTGGGCGAGATCGCCAGCATTCTGGGCCAGATCCGCGATCAGCAGGGCGCCGAGAAGGAAAGCGACGCCGGAAGGAAGAAACGCCGCATTGCGCCGTAGAAGTCACACCGCAGCACCAACACGAGCCCTCCAACGGACCGGTGCGTCGCCACGCCGGTCTCGCAGAGAGGCCAGTGCTCCGTCACGCTCTCCTTCTGGAGTTGCGTCATGTGGGCGGCCCATGGCTTCAGCCTTAGGGAACACGAATCTGACCGCCGAATTCGCGTCCCCCACCTCTGAAGAGGTGGGCCACCCAACCCGGAGGTGGGCAGAAGAAGACCCGAGCCGCGCACGCAAGCAAGCGGTTCTTCGGCAACCGCTCTCTGACGGTCGCGGCTCAGAAGAGGTTTTGGGATAGGTTCTACTCCCACTCGATCACCGGCGGAAACGCTGTCTCAGCCGTGACGATCCGCGCCTTTGATCCGGACTTGAAACGCAATCCCGCCCAACGCAAACGATCGAGATCGTACGTGCGCGCCGCCTGTGACAGACAAACGTACAGATCCGGATCGAGCTTGCCCTCGAAGACCTTCCGGGCCGAGACCTTGACCGTCACCGGCTGCTCCCAGTCGATCATGCCGTCGCCGAACCAGATGGTCAGTTCGCCGATGTGCTTGCGGCGCACGTCCACGGTCTGGCCGTCGATCGTGCCCCGCAGTTGCCCGAGGCGCGCGCGGATGGCGCGGCGGAGGGCCTCCTCCGGCTCCTCGTCGGGGCGCGCGTCGATGTTTCCGAGTCTCCCGCTGCTCCATTGGTCACCAACCCATGTGTGTCCTTCGAGCCAATAGGCGCGCGCCTGGTGCAGGAAACGAAAAGTGTGCTCCACCTGCGGCGGATACTGCACGCGACGCCGGCGGAAAAACGCGTTGCGCAGCTCTTGCGGCGGCACCACGCCACCGTGGCCCAAATCGGCGAATTCGTACGATATGATCGGGAGGGTGAGCTTCTCTGCCGCGGCCTGCACCATCCGGTTCATGCCCGCGATGCCCCCGTGCAGACTCTCCTTCCCATCTGCACCAGCCGTATCCTGCGCCCCCCAGACCTGAAGGATGTGCGTGTTGGCGATGTTCGGCCAGAACGAAACCCAGAGCTGATCCAACCCTGGCAAGGCGAACGAGCCCGCCACGGGCATGGCCCCGGCGAACTGGTCCGCGTACAGGACAACCAGCGTCCACGTTGTGTGTCCCCCCATCGAGTAGCCCATGACATAGACGCGGTCGCTGTCGACGCGTACCAGCTTCCTTAGTGCCAGAAGAATCGTCGTGTGCTCGCCAACCGGCTTGCCGGCCGAGTGGATGACCAACCCCTGGTAGCGGTCCGGCGCGGCAATGATGAACTGATTGACCTGGCTACCAAGCAGTTGCTCGACATAGTTGATGACGTTGTCGGCGTTGCTCCCGGAGCCGTGCAGGGCGTAGACCAGCGGGTACTTCTTGGCCGGCGTGTAGTCGTGGGGGATGCGCACCAGAACGCGCCGCGGGCCGCCACCGGCCAGCGCCACCGTGATCTCCCGGCGACCGGATTCGAGCGGCTCGAACAACTTGGCGCGGTGCAGGTACTTGGCCACCTTGCCGCGTTCGAAGTCGGGGTCGCCGGCGATCCGCTGCGCGAGCTCAACGCGGCGATCGACATCGGCGGTTTCAAAGAATGCCTTGATATCCGCGAGGATCTCCTTGTCGCCGGCCGCAGCCGCGGCCGACAAACCGCCGGCCACAAGGAATACGACGACGCAGCGTAGACGAGTCGTGCTCGGCATTCGGCATCTCCCTGCGCAGTGCGGAACCACACCCGTTGACAACCAGGATAATCGAGTCGGCCGAGGAGCGGTGCACGTAATACAAATCCGGACAGAGCCGGCCGCCGCTGCACCGCAGCCCCCCCTCCCCCCGCACGCCACCGCACTCACCTTTACGACCGCGGCCACCTGTCGTAAAGTCGCGGCGGTTGCCGCGCAGGCTGCTGCGCGCTTAGCGGAGCCGATTAGAGATCCGATGGCTGCCACGGCCCAAAGCAAAGTCCGCCTCCCGAACCTGCTCGTCCGCAATCCCAATTTCGTTCTGCTCTGGGCGGCGTACGGGATCAGCGCCATCGGCGATCACCTCAGCGAGATGGCGCTGATCCATGAACGGGGCGGACTCGACCGGCCGGACGTGACCCACATCCAGGCCCTGCTCTCATTCGGGTTCTTCCTGCCCTTCGTCATCCTGGGCCCTCTGGCCGGCTGGTGGGCCGACCGGTTCAGCCGCAAATGGACGATGGTCCTCTCAGACGTCGTGCGGGCCGGCGTGATGGTCGGACTGTGCTACGTGCTGATCAATCTCGACGACTGGGGCTGGGCGCTCAACGACTACGCGATCGTGCTCCCGCTCTTCCTCACCGGCATGTTCGCCGCGTTCTTCTCACCGTGTCGCCAGGCGATCCTGCCGGTCCTGATCCGTGATGACCAGCTTGTGCGGGCCAACGCCATGATCAGCGCGATGGGGACGATCGGGGCGATCCTCAGCGCGGTAATCGGCGGCAAGCTCGTCGACCTGGCCATCGCCGGCCACTTCGACATCCACTGGAACTACTTGCTCGACGCGCTGACCTTCCTGTTCAGCGCATCGCTTTTGATCTTCCTCTCGCTGCGCCGCTCGCGCTATGTGCGGCACGCGCGGTTGCAGGGCGTGTTGACACCGTTGCGCGACGGCTTCCGATATGTCCGTCGCCATCGCCGGACTCTACAACTGATCCTGCTCGGTACGGTCTTCTGGGCAGCGGCCGGTGTGGTCGTCTCCGTCGTGCCGGCGGTGGTGCGGGACGTCTTCGGCGGCAAGTTCTCCGATGTTGGGCTCTACCGCGGCCTGATTGCCGCCGGCCTGGCCACCGGTGCGGCCGTCATGACCCTGGTCGGTCCCGCGCTGCCACTGCGAATAGGCATCCTCTCGGGGCTGGTCGGCGGGGCGGCGTGGCTCTTCGCGCTGGACGCGGCGTACGTTTTCAAGCTCGGCCGCCTGCTCACCGGACTATGCCTGTTCGGCATCGGCGGCGCCGGAGCCGCGCTGCTGGTCACCGTCAAGGCCACGATCCAGCGCTTCGTGCCCGACACGCACCTCGGCCGTGTTTTCGGCGTGTACGACATGTGCGTCACCGGCGCCATGGTCGCCACTACCGGCGCGATCGGTCTGGCTCCGATCCCCAACCTGGACGCGTATATCCCCGTCCTGCTCGGCATCACGGGTATCGGGCTGGCGCTGGCGGCCTGGCTGGCGTGGCGCGACTACCGCCGTAGCGATCGCTACGGCGCCCTGCTCACCTTACTGTGGCAAACCACGCGTTTTCACGCCGCCTTCTGGATGGGGCTGAAACGTATCGGGCCGTGCACCGTGCCGCGCGAGGGGCCGGTGATCATCGCGGCGAACCACACTTCCGGTGCTGACCCGCTGCTCATCCTGGCCGCGAGCCCCCATCGTCTCTGCGGCTTCGTCGTCGCGCAGGAGTATTACCACCGGCCGCTCGCCGGCTGGTTCATGCGGCAGGTCGACTGCATTCCGATCAACCGGGCCAATCCGGGCAAGGCCTTCCTGTCGGCCTGTCTGCGAACACTGCACGCGGGCGGCTGCTTGGGCATCTTTCCGCAAGGTACGTTCGTGGCACCGGACGAAGGTGAGCCAGCGGCGAAACCCGGCATCGGTGTGATCGCGCTGCGGACGGGGGCGACGGTCGTTCCGTGCCACATCAGCGGTACGACCTACACGCGCAGTCCGTTCGCGGCCCTGTTCCGCCGACACAAGGCGCGGGTCCGCTTCGGCAAGCCGATCGACCTGTCGGCCTTCCACGGCCACGAGCGCGACCGCGACACCTCGCAGCGCATCAGCGAACTGATCATGACGAAGATCTGGGAACTGGCGCCAGCGCCGGAACCGAGGGCTTTTCCGATCGAGAAGTGAACAGAAGCGTGCACGAAAAGGACCGGCAACAAACTGGCCATCGACGTTTCAGTTGTACTTGCCAGAGTCCATCGTTCGGTCCGTACTCGCCCACACGGCGCGCCCCACGATAGAGCCTATCCCAAAACCGTCCAGAGGTGGGCAGTTGAACCGAGCGGCACGCGCAAGCAAGCGGTTTTTCGGCAACCGCTCCCTTACGGTCGCGGCTCGGAAGGAGTTTGGGGATAGGTTCTAGTGTCGATGTTCACGCCGACGCGAACTCGCTAATGTTCTTTTGGATCGTCTCATCGTGTAGTTCTGCATCGAAAAACTCCTGTGGTTCCGCGGACACATCTCTAACTTCTCGAATGCGATAGTTGCGGTACTCCACTCGGAGCAGGGCTTGATAGCTGTCTCCCTTCTTGAGGCGCTCGTCGATTTCATCAAAACGTCGGTCCAGATACCAACCTGCACCCCAGGTTCCCAAGCCGCGAATACCAAACACGAAGAGAGAACTCAGCGCTCCCAGCTCCATATTCCCCATTGCCAGGGGATCCGGAAAACGAGCGACGACGGCGAAATCGACCGCGAAGCACTTTCCGGGCTCACTGCTCCACTCTTCGGCGCGATGCTCTCTCTGCAACTCTAAATACTTCGACTGGGGAGAACGAACCGACACAAGCTGACTGGGGCTAGCTTTCCAGGCGATTCTGCGGGGAGAAACGTCTCCTTGCGGCGTATCTCGGATGCAAAACCGTGCATCCGTGATTGCGCCAAGACATCGCTCCGCTGGTTTGCTGCGCGGAAGACACACGAAAATCTTGTTGCTGTGTCGGTCAGCGCTCTCGTCGTACACGTGTGTTGTCTTCGCTCGTACTTCGTGGCAACCAGCGATGTTCAGACATTTTGTGATCTTGTGAATAGCCTGGAAGTCCTCGAGCACCATGAACGGCAGAAGGTGCGTCATCTCTCCTTTTTGTGTGTCAACGGGGGGATAGACAATCAGCGCCTCGGGTTGGTGCCCTGGCGGCGCCCCAAGCGAAAACAGACGCCGCAGAACACTCTCTTTGTATGCGTGAGCTTCTGTCGTTCCGGTGTCCGCCGCTATCTCAAACAACCAGTCAACCAGATCGTCCTTGAGTTTGAATGGAAACACGTCTGCGGAAGCATACTCCTTGTAGAACATCTCGTCGCGGTGCTCGCGCTTGAACTTGAGGACCCGCATCAGATCGGGGCCTGGATCGTCTAGCACGGCCTCGTCGCTAATCTCGCGGAAGTAGGTGAATATCTCGGGCCGCTTCCGCCCGTGCTCTGCTCTTAGCTCCCGCGCAATATTGAACTCCTCTTCGGTTCCGGATCCCCAGCGACTACCTGGCCCGGGGGAGGACCCGAACCGGCGCCCGAAGAGCATCAGAAACAAGTCGCAGTCCTGCAATTGCCGACGAATCTCGTACATCACGTTCTCGCCCCTCGGCCGCTGTCTCTCCCACTGCACTATGCGCAGGAACAAGCCGAGCTTTCGACCAACACCTTGGTTGATCTCCTCGATAATGCGACTCACAGCTTGGCGTTCAACCTCGACGCCCCCGGGTGAAGAGATGAAAACCTTCAGCGAACGCTCCGAACGACCCCACACGTCTGACATGGCTGCCTCCGACCCTAATGTCCGTGCGCTACTACTGCGCGCCCGCAGCACCAGCCAACGACGCGGGCGCCACTCGCGCAACTCACCACCTTCGGCGCGCACTTGCGTAATGCTCTGCGCATTGTCGAATTACAGGCCGCACTTGTCCAACTTCGCTCTGCTACCCCTTCCCCGCATAGATATTCATGATCTTCTTCAACATCGCCAGCGCTTCGGCCTTGGGGCGCTGGAAGGCGTTGCGGCCGATGATTGAGCCGAAACCGCCGCCCTGGTGAATCCCGCGGATCTCGTCGAAGACCTCGGCCTCGCCCTTGGCTGCTCCGCCCGAGAAGATCACGATCCGCCGCCCATCGAACGCGCTCTGCACCACGTGTTTCACGCGCTCGGCCAACGTGCCGATCGGGATGTTGTGCTTCTCATATACCTTCCGGGCGGCGTCCAGCTCGATGTGCTCAGTCGGCGGCTTGACCTTGACGATGTGCGCGCCGAGTTGGCAGGCGATCTGGGCGGCGTAGGCCGCGATGTCGACCGCCGTTTCCCCCTTCTTGCTCAGGTCTTCGCCGCGCGGGTACGACCAGACCACCACCACCAGGCCGGCGGACTTCGCCTCCTCCGACAGGGCCTGAATCTGCTCGTACATCGGGTTGTTCAGCGCCGAGCCGGGGTACACCGTGAAGCCGATCGCCGCGCAACCGAGCCGCAGGGCGTGATCGATCGAAGCCGTAACCGCCGGCATCGGGTTCTTCTCGTCGTGCAGCAGTTCGTGGTTGTTGAGTTTGAGAATCAGCGGCAGCTCGCCCGCGAAAGTCCGCGCCCCGGCTTCCAGGAAGCCCAGCGGGGCGGCGTAGGCGTTGCAGCCAGCCTCCAGGGCCAACTCGAAATGATAGTGCGGGTTGTAGCCCGGCGGGTTCGGCGCGAAGCTGCGCGCCGGGCCGTGCTCGAACCCTTGATCCACCGGCAGTATCACCAGCTTGCCGGTGTCGGCCAGCGTACCCGTGCCGAGCATCCAGCGGATCTTGGACAGTGTTCCCGGGTTGTCTGATTCGTACCAACTTAGAATCTCTTTGACCCGATCCGACATCATGTTTGCACTCCTGTGAATACGCCGCCGTCGCGGGCGCGACGATTGTCCTCGACTGACACCGCCCAAGCCGATTTGCGAATCCCGGCGGCACCAGCGCTTCGATCCTGGTAGAAGCGTCCCACCCCGCTTCTACTAGGCAGGCCTGAGTGAACGCCTTTTACCGCCCCCCGCCGCTCTTTGCAACGAATTGTCCCCGGGTGCCGGGCGACCTACTGCGGTTGGTCATGAATGGAGCATCATTTCTGAACCGAGCCGCGCCCGCAAGGAAGCGGTGTCTGCGCCGGGTGCCCTACCAGTCCCGCTCCACGGCCTTCTGCTGGGCGGCGGCCCGCCGGGCAAGCTCCTCGCGCCGGGCGCGCTCGCGCTCACGAATGAGCTGGAGCAATCGCTCGGCTTCGGCGCGCGTCATGTTGACCGGGACTGGCGGTAGCTCGCCTTCATCCTCGCCCGCAGACGGCTGCGACTCGGGCTGCGCTGCGGGTTGCGAGCTGGGCGGCTGCTCGTCGGGGGATTGCTCGGGCTCTGGTTGCGACGTGGGCTGCTGCTGTTCGCTCGGCTGCGTGGACTGCTGCTGATCCTGCTGCTGCTGGTTCCCTTCGCCGTTGCTGTCCTGGGGCTGCGAGGATGGCTGCGAAGAGGATTGGTTCTGCTGATCCTGCTGCTGGGTTGTTCCGGACTGGGACTGGGACTGCGGCTGGGTGGTCGGCAGTTGCTCCAGTTGCTGCTTCAGAAGCTGGGTCAGTTCCAGATTGGCGCGGGCGTTCATGAATTGCGGGTCCAGCCGGATTGCGTCGCGGTACTGCGCTGCGGCCCGCTCGAGCAGCCCCAGCGCGCCCTGAACATCCTGCGCCTGTACGACCTTCAAGGCCTCGGCGTAGTCGCAGTTGCCCAGGTTGTACCGCGCCGCCGCCTCGAACGCCGCGTCCTGCAAGGCCGCCGCGCGAACCCACAACTCGCGCGCCTCGTCGATCTGCCCCAGCTTGAAGTTCGCCGCCGCCCGATTGTGCAGCAGTTCGCCCGCAAACAGCCCGTCCGCTGCGTCACTGGCCTGCTGATAGGCCACGAGCGCCTCGGCATAGCGCCCTGCCGCGAAATGGCCATTGCCCTGTGTGATCAGCGCGCGCGGCGTCTGCTCGTCAGCCAGCGCCGCGCTACCCAGCAGAACGACGACTGCCGCCAGCAGACCACCACGCAGCAGATAATCCGGCATTCTCATGCGGCCGCCCCCCTTGTGTCGCTTAGCGCCTCTGGCCCGCGTCGCTCCGGACGCCGGCTGGGACGAGGGAATGACTCGATCACGAGCAGGATCAGAGCCGCGGCCGCGAAGACGTGGTAGCGCGCCGGCTGGCGGACGCGCTCGCTTTCGACGCGCTCCTTGTACTCGAGCGCCGGCACGATCTTCTCGCGGTAGACCGCGCCCAGATCGAAATCACGCGTGCCGACCGGCACGAAGGCGTTCAGGTCCGAAACGCCGGCGATCCGGCGCAGGTCGTCGAAATTGGCCTTGCTCCAGATGGTCTGGCCCTTGTGCTCGAGATAGCGCTCGCCGCCGTCGGTCGCGATGGGAATGCGGGCCCCTTCGCGCTCATCCCCGAACGCCACGGCTACGATGGGAATCGCGTGGTCTTCCCACAGTCCGCGCGCGGCCTCCACCGGGAAGCTGTCGTGGTCCTCACCATCGGTAATCAGTATGACCACCTTGTGTGTGTCCAAGTCGTCAGAGAAACACTCCCCGGCCCGGCGAATCCCGTCGCCGATCAGGGTCCCGCCGCGCGGTGAACTCGCAGTGCTGATCTCCTCCAGAACCAGCCGGAAGAAGCCATAGTCAGTCGTCAGCGGGCATTTGAGCGTGGCTACGCCGGCCAAAGTGATCAGGCCGACGCGGTCGCCGCCGAGCGCCGGCAACAGGTCATCGCGGATTGAGAGCTTGGCTCGTTCCAGTCGGTTGGGGACGATGTCGCGGGCCAACATCGAGCGCGACACATCGAGCAGCACCATCACGTCGATGTTCCGCCGAATGACCTGCATCTCCACCTCACCCCAGCGCGGCCCGATGCACGCCGCCACCAGGGCCACCAAGCCCAGCATGATCGTCAGCAAGCGCAGCAGCGGGCGCGCCCAACCAACGGGCGGCCCGAGCCGGGGCAACAGGCGCGCCGCTGCAAACAGGCGCACCGCTCGGCGCCGCTGCCAGATGCCATACACGCCCACCGCGGCCACCGCGAGGACCACCCACAGCAGGTGCAACCAGCGGAGATCGTCGAACTCAAGTCCGGTCATTGGGGATTCACCGCCAAGACAGGATTGGGGATTGAGGAGCGAGGATTGAGGGCGGCCACGCACGCCGGCGCCCGCTCAATCCTCAATCCCCAACCCTCAACCCTCTGGGTCTTCGTGCCTTCGTGGTTCCAAATCACGGTATCTTCCTCAACCGCGTCGCGTCCAGCAGTGTCTGCACACTCAAACACACGAATGCCGCCACCAGCCAGGGCAGCGACAACTCGCCCCACTCGGTGTAGGTGCGCTCCTCCACCCTGGTACGTTCCAACTGGTCGATCTCGGCGTAGATGCTGGTCAGTGATTCGCGGTCACGGGCGCGGAAGTGCTTTCCGCCGGTCACTTCGGCAATGTGTTTGAGATCGCGGTCATTGGCGGGAAAACGCCCGAATAAGGCCCGCTGCCCCGTCCCGGCCAGTATCGTGTAGACCTTGATGCCGTAGGTCGCGGCCAGTTCACCGGCCTGCATAGGTGTGACCACGCCGGCGTTGTTCTCGCCGTCGGTGAGCAGAATGACGACGCGCCCCGTGATGGTGAGCTGCGCGCCCGAGCCCGTGGTACGTTTCAGATCCTTCAGACGTTCGACTGCCAGGGCCAGGCCGTCGCCGATCGCCGTCCCGTCCTCCTCACGCAGTTGGACAATGTGCGTGTTGTCGAGCACTTCCAGCAGGCTGTCGCGATCGAGCGTTAACGGGCAGACACTGTCGGCGTAGCGTGCGAAACGGACCATGCCGATCAGGTCATTGCTGCGTCCCGGCAGCGTATCATCCCCCTCAACGAACCGGCGCATGACCTCCTTGACCGCATCCAGCCGCGTGCCCTTTTGGCCGGATGGTGAAAGATCAGTATCCGTCATGCTACTGGACGTATCGACCACCATTTGGATCGCGATACCCTCGGCGAAGATGCGGCTCGACTCGTCCGCACGCTGCGGCCGGGCCACGGCCACGATCAGACAAACCAAGGCGACCGTCCGCAACACTGGCAACAGAAGCCGCAGCCGCCCGCGTCGCGCCCCGCCCGCCGCGCGCAAGGCCGCCAGGCTGGAAAACCGCAGCGCCGGCCGGTTGCGCTGCCGCTGCCAGACGAACCACAGCAGCGGCAACAGCAGCAGCGCAAGGAAAACCAGCGGGTAGGCGAAGCGGGTCATGCCGCCTGACCTCCTGTAACATCGGTCCCGGCTACCGAGACGGCAGTCTGGCGCGCGGCCGCCGCCGTCGCATCGACGAACGCGCGGGCCGTGGACAAAGCCTGCTCCGCGTCTTCATTCCGCGGTCGAAACGCGGCGTACTTGACGATGTCGCAGGCTTGCAGGAACGCCCGCAGCCGCTCGGCGTCGTAGGGCAGCGCGCCGCGATCGCGCGCCAGCGTGCCCAGGAACTCCTCGGTCGTCATCTCCGGCGCCGCCAGGGCGAACTTGCGCTCGATGTAGGTCCGCACGATCTCGCTGAGGCGGTAGTAGTACGCGCGCGGATCGGTCTCAATCAGATCGGTCATGGCCAGATCAGACAGGGCCCGCAGCGCCAGCAGTTCCGCCGGGATCGGCGGGACCGGTCGCGACAGCCGACGTCGGATCACTCGATGTAACACGTACAGTGCCAGCAGTGCGGACAGCGCCGCCGCCGCGCCGTACACCCATTGCCGCGTCGTCAGCGGTGGCTTGTCCGGTAAGAGCGTATCCGTGATGTCGCGCGGCTGCGCCACAGTGTCTTGCGACGTCAACGCCGAGCGAACGGCCACGTTCAACGTCCCGGTAGCGAGTTCCTGCTCGAAACGCGGCTGGGCGACCGCCTCGTCCGGCCTGCGAGCGTATGGCACGACCAGGGGTGGGATCTCCAACTGGCCCGAATGCAGCGCGGTAATGCGGAACACCTGCTGCCAGGCCAGTCCCCCGTCGGGCGCCGGGCGCGGATCGCGCGCTTCCTCCGCCGCGACTTCGAGCGCGCCAAAGTCCTCGACCGTCGGGAACCGCACGAGATAGTCTTCCGGCGTGTGTACATCGAGGCTTACGGTGATCTCGTCGCCGAGCCAGACCTCACTCGGGCTGACTTTGACTGTAAACCGCAACGGGCCGCGCTCGGCGGTGTCGCTGACGGCCTCTGTCACAGGCGGCGCCTCCGGGCGACAACCCGCAGCGAAGACGCCCAGCGCAAAAAGGCACATCCACCTGAAACCGGGGGACACGCCTCGTCCCGCGCGCTCGCGCTCGGGGCTCTGCTGAGCGCGGGTGCCCCACGTCTTTAGGGATTGGGCGCTGGCTCCCTGCCCTGGATTAGGATGCCGGGACGCCGCGCACATCATCGCCGACTCTCCCGGCGGCGGAAGAACTTGGTCAACGGCTCCACAAACGGCACCCCCGTCGCCACCTCGATCGTGTCGATCCGCAGCCGGCGGAAGTCCGTGAGCAGCGCCGCGCGCCGTTGCTCTGCCAATTCGCAAAACTGCGTGCGAAACACCCGCGCCGTCGTGTCCACCAGCAACTGCTCGTCTGTCTCCGGGTCCAACAGTTCGACGAATCTCACCGGCGGCAGGCGTGATTCCCGCTCATCACCCACAAAAACCGGGATCAAATCGTGCCGGTGCCGGATGACCCGTAGCGGCCCGGAGAAATCAGGCGTCTGGAAGTCGCTGATCAGGAACACGACCGCGCGGCGGTTTAGCACGCGGCTGAGGTGCTCGAGCGCGACGCCAACGTCCGTGCCACGTCCCTCCGGCTCGTGATAGAGCAGCTCGCGGATGACGCGGAGCACGTGGCGTGTGCCCTTGCGCGCCGGAACGAACCGTTCGATCCGGTCGGTGAACAGGATCAGCCCCACCTTGTCGTTGTTCTGAATCGCGGAGAAGGCCAGCGTTGCCCCGAGTTCGGCGACCAGCTCGCTTTTGAGCTGGTCCCGTGTGCCAAAGTCCTGCGACGCGCTCACGTCAACGAGCAACAACACTGTCAGCTCGCGCTCCTCGCGATAGCTCTTGACGAAGGGCCGGCCGGTGCGGGCCGTGACGTTCCAGTCGATCGTGCGCGCATCGTCGCCGGGCTGATACTCACGCACCTCCTCGAACTCCATCCCCCGCCCTTTGAACGCGGAGTGGTACTGCCCGGCGAAGATGTCGTTCACCATCGCCGAGGTAAGGATCTGAATCCGGCGGACTTTCTTGAGAATCTCAGTTGGGATCATCTACTCAACTCAGCCACATCGTACGGGCCCGACCGGCCCCAACGGAGCCCGAAGCGCAAGCGCGGGTTTCACCACCGTTGCAGCAAGGCGGCCGAATCCCTCGCCCGCGCTTCGGGCTCCGTTTGCGCGGCACGTCTCACCGGCCCCTCATCCGGGGGCACCCGGCGCAGTCTAATGCGGGCACCGTCTTGATTGTATTGACGCCGATAGAATCAGGGAACGCTCAGGAATTGGCGCTGATTTCCGCCGGCAGCTTGAAAAGCCGCGAACCGGCATCCGACGCCAGACACGGCCTGAAAGGCCACGCACCCGCATCCGGCGCCAGATGCAGCCTGAAAGGCTGCGAGCCAGCATCCGGCGCCAGATGCAGCCTGAAGGGCTGCGAGCCAGTGGCCGGGGGCAAGCGCAGCGCCGCCCCCGGGAGACGGCCCCTCTCCGGAAACCGACCCTGAAAGGGTCGCCCAAACGCCCGTGCGGACTCTACGTCCATATGTACCGCCGATCGTACGGAACGCCGTATTTCCCCAGGAATCCCACGAATTCCTCCTCGAACGTCGCCATCGCACCCATCGACAGCAACGGCGACTCGCTCGTGAGGCAGACGCCGCCGATGTATACGTAGAGCTCCGCCTCGATCTCCGGCTCGATCAGGTCTTCGCGGTTTCGCGTGGAGAAGATGAAGTGGACCAGCGGGCGGGTCAGCGTTTGGGACATAACCTGATCCTCCAACCGGAGCTTCACCGTGGTCGCCGAGGAAGACGACCCTTTCGAGGTCGCTTCATAATCACGAGGTGAACTTGAGGAGCTTGGGTGGGGCTGTCGCGTACTGGTGAGAGATCACACGGCCATCTAAAAAGCGTTGGCTTTTTCATCGAACGGAAGACGCTATCAGCCGTAGGACCTTGGTAGGTGGACACCGAGCCGCGAGCATGGCCGGTCGAAAAAATGTGGGCACGGATGTTGCGGTTTGTCTCGAAACACGCAACCATCGTAGATTGAGAGGGTTGTGGAACCCGATTGGGCAACCTGCCCGACCGGCTGTAAGTGCTTTTCAGAGATGCCATCCATGGGCGACGAACGACCAGCGCCGACCCCGCACTTCAAGAACCCGCCTGTCGTCGAAACCGTTTTAGGTGTGCAGTTTGCACCGCTCAAGGACATGCGAATCACACATTACGGCCTGCTGCTGCCGTTTCTTCGGGAGGTGTTCCCCGCCGCCGAACGACTGACGAAAGTCTCCGAGCAGTCACCGTTGGACCCGATCATTGAGAGCTTCGACAACGAAGTTCCCTGCCCGAGGGGAGTCCGGTGGTCCGTCACTGAAGGTCCCCCCTTCCCGCGCTGTTGGTACGCATTCGAGGATGAGAAGTATCTCGTCCAACTCCAGCACGACCGGTTTATCTTCAACTGGCGCCGGCCGCCGGACCCGTCGGGAGAGTATCCGAGGTACGAACCCAACCGCTGGCGTTTCACGAAACTGTTCGAGATCTTCCTCGAATTCGCGGACAGGGAATCTCTGGGAACGGTCTCGGCCAATCAGTGCGAAGTGACCTATGTGAACCACATTGAGTTGCTGGAAGGCCGCAACTCGGCAGAGACAATGGACGCCCTATTGACAGGATGGAAGCTCGCGACCAGCGACGGTTGGCTGAGCGGAACTGAGCATGGAGAGTTCGCCGCGAGCTATGCAATGCCGGAACAGCGCGGCCGATTGCACGTCAGGGCCCAACGAGCCGTACGGCGAGCCGATAGCCGCGAGATCATTCGGTTGAGTCTGACGGGGCGCGGTGCGCCAACCACACCCGACACCGATGGCGTTCGGCAGTGGTTCGACCTAGGCCACGACTGGGTAGTGCGCGGGTTTACCTCTCTGACGACTCCCGAGATGCACAGGAGATGGGGACGAATAGCATGAACAAGGCGGAAACACTGGAGGCCCGGACCGTCCAGTTGCCCTCGATGGACGAAGGTGCGCGAGCACCGACCACCCTTACCGAACTCTACGTGCATTTCGAAGTTGCAGGCCGCCCGCGATATCTGCAACCGCGTCCGGCACAATGGCTATCGGCGACGGCCTCGCATTTGAATCAACTGCTCGCCCTCCCATGCAACTGGGATTCCTACAACGCAGAGCAGATAGCACCCGAAATCGTCAACTCTGCGAACAGCCTATTGCAGACCCTCGGTGAGAAGTACGACCTTCCGCAGCCTGTCGTCTCTCCGACGCGTGCAGGAGGCGTGCTGCTGGAGTGGAAGTCCGGCCCGAAGGAACTTGAGCTCGAGTTTGTCTGGGCAGGTGCGGCCTCCTACGTTTATGTCGACCAGGAGGCCGGCGAAGAACGCGAAGGCGCTGTGTTTCCAGACAGTTTTGACGACGGGCACATTCTGGCATTGCTTGGCCTTCTGACCTAGGCCCGGCGGGGAGGCCTGGCCGTGGCGGACGAGTCGCAGATTCCCGACGACGAGGTCCTGCTTCGCCGTGTACCACCCGGCCCCTCCTGGATCAAAGAAGGAAGCCGCCTTACCAGCGGCAACTTCTGTCTGCGACGCGGAGAATCCGGGATATCTGTGAGTCAAGGGTCCATAACGACACCCGCGGATCTCCTCGGCTACATAGAGGCACCAACAGGCTGGCGGGTTGCACTGGTCCGAGCTGGAGACGTGCGTGCGCTGGGGCTGGATGTCGCGCGCAGGCGTGGGGTGGGCGACCCCGACCCCGGACACGCTGAAATCATCCCGGCCAGAAGGCCTCTCTCCCAAGCTGTGCGGAAGAGACTCGCGACCCTGTTCAAGCTCCTCCCAGAGTCGGAGACGCGGAGTGAGTGAAGCCTCGCCTGCGCTCTGACATCCAGCCTCGTTCTATGGCTGGGGCATTCTCCGGAGCGCAGCTCCAACCAGCACCTCATTCATACTCCCCGACCGAAACCCCCGCAGATCGAGCGTCACATACCGATACCCCAGTGCGCGAAAACGCTCATCAACCCGGCCACGCAATTCCGCGTCGGCGAAGCGGGCGATCTCAGCCGGCGGGACTTCGATCCTCGCCAAGTTGTTGTGATGCCGCACGCGACACTCACGGAGACCCAGCTCACGCAGAAATGTCTCCGCTTGGTCGATCTGCCGCAGTTTCGCCGGTGTGATTTCCTCCCCATACGGCACGCGCGAGGAGAGGCACGGCGAGGCCGGCTTGTTGTAGATCGACAGGCCCAACTCGGCTGCGATTTGCCGCAGGTCGGCCTTTGTGATTCCAGCTTCGGCCAGCGGGGCCCGAACGCCGTGCTCATCGCCCGCCCGCAAACCCGGCCGGAAATCGCCGTGATCGTCGGCGTTGGTGCCGCTCAATACCGCCGCGAAGCCACGCTCCTTCGCCAGCGGCGCGAGCTGCGCGTACAGTCCATTCTTGCAGTAATAGCAGCGCTCGGCCGGGTTCGCGACGTAGTCCGGGTCGTCGAACTCGTGCGTGTCGAGGAACTCGTGGTTGGCGCCAATCTCGGCGGCGAGCGCGGCGACCGTGTTCAACTCCGCGCTGGGAACGCTCGGGCTGCGACCGGTGACGCCCAGCACTCGCTCGCGGCCGAGCGTCTCGACGACAACCTTCAGCAACAGCGTGCTGTCCACGCCGCCGGAGAATGCTACCACGGCCGATCCAAGCTCGCGCAAGCCCTGCCGTAGCTGCTCCAGTTTCTGCTGCAACGCTGGTTCCATCACGTCCCCATCGGCCCGCCCGCATCGGTCGGTGAGCTCTCTCACTCTGTAAGCACCTTATCCGAGCCGCGACCGTCAGGGAGCGGTGACCATCGTACACCACAACCGCTTCCTCACGGGCGCGGCTCGGTACAGCAGCCCGCTGCTTGAGAATTGTAGCAGAAACGCCCCGGCCACCGGTTGTCGTCAGTTGACATCGACGGATGACGGCGGCTTAGTAACCGGCGTGACCACGGTGCGCCAACGCCGCCAGATGAGGTTCTGCACCAGCCCGCCGATCACGTACAGGTACGCCAGGGTGACCAGCAACATCTGCGGCCACCACAAGCCAAAACCGACCAGCACCAACCCCCATACCAGGTAGGTGGGCGGGTACTTGCGGCGGAAGTACACGTTGAACACGTGCAGGAAGTTCAGGCGCCCGACCATCAGCATCCCCAGGCCGAAGGCCACCGGCCCGATCGCCCAGCGCAGCACGTGCGACCAGTCGATGCCCAGGGCCGCCACCTGCATGGCTGCCAACTCGTCGTGCAGCGCCAGCAGCGCCACCAGGGCAGCCGCGGCACCCGGCGTAGGCAGACCCGTGAACTGCCGCTGGGCTGCTTCCTCCTTGACATTCTCGGCGTTGTAGCGCGCCAGTCGAATAGCCGCGCAACTGACGTACACCAGCGCACACAACAACCCCAGCCGCCAGAGCATCCGCGAAACAAGGGGCTCACCTTCCGCGGGCATGACGCGCGTCATCAATATCGTGAGATACAGGGCTGCCGGGGCGATACCGAAGCTGACGATGTCCGAGATCGAGTCCAGTTGCGCGCCGAACTCACTCGTTCGCCGGGCCATGCGGGCCAGCCGGCCGTCGAGCGCGTCGAAGACCATCGCGGCCACGATCAGGTAGACGCCGACGGACACCCAGGTCGGAAACAGCTCCGCCAGGCGCGGGTGATTCGTTTGCGGAGAAGCTTCGAAGTACGCCGCCCGCATCTCGAGCAGGCAGCAGAGAATGGCCACGAACCCGCACAGCAGGTTGCCGAGCGTCGCGGCGCTGGGCACCAAGCTGATGCTCAACAGTGGGCTGCGTGGCTCATCGCCGTTGCCGGTCTCGAAACGGTCTGGACGTTGCGTGGGCATATCCATCCTATCGACGTGTTGGACTGGTTTTGTTTCGCCTTCTGGACCGGGCAGTGGGCTGTCTCGCCGAAAACCCGCAACTTCGAAATTGGCCGTGCACTAGGCCGGCTGCGCCGCCGGGTCGCGCAACCGGGCGAGCACCGTCAAGCCACCCTTCACGTGCTCGCCCAGCGCGATACTCAACTCCCAACGCGGGTCCTCCGGCACACACACCTCGGTGCGCGAGCCGAACTTGATCATACCGAAACGCTGACCGCGGGCCAGTTCATCCCCGGGCTCGACGGCACAGACAATACGGCGGGCGAGCACGCCGGCGATCTGCCGCACACGAACGGGCCCCGGGAGCGGTGCCTGCGGGGCAATGGTGAGCGCATTGGACTCGTTGCGCGTGCTCGATTCGCTACGCAGGGCATTCAGGAACTCGCCCGGGCGATAATCGGTTTCGAGCACGCGGCCCGCACACGGGCTGCGGTTTACGTGCACGTCCAGCACGCTCAAGAATATCATGATCCGCAGTGCGCGCTCACGGCCGTCGGGACTTCTCTGGTCGCGCGCAATCTCAACAATGCGTCCATCCGCGGGCGCCACGAGCAAGTCGGCCTCCACGGGCACACGCCGCGGCGGGTCGCGGTAGAAGCTGAGCAGGGTCAAGGTCAGCCCGGCTGGCAGCAGCGCCCACCAGCCCGCGTAGTTGGCCGCGACAACGGTGATGCCCGTCCCGACGATGATGGTCAACGAGATTTCCAGCCAGGCATAGCGCGTCATCGCCACTCCGCCAAGCACGATCAGGCCAGCAGTCGTTCAACCAGTTCCGCCACGCCGCACTCGTCGTGGTCGGCCACGGTCTGTTGGGCCACTTCCCGGACGCGCGGATGGGCATTGCCCATTGCCACGCCCAGGCCGGCCTCACGAATCATATCGATATCATTAACGTCGTCACCAATCGCGACCGTGTGGCGCGGGTCGCACTCCCAACGCCGACAGAGCTGCTTGATACCGTACCACTTGTTGACGTGCGCGGCGAAGGCCTCGATCACGGTGAAGCTGTAGGCAGGCACACGCAGCAGGTTGTGCACGATGCGCCCGGCGAAGCTCTCGGCCAGCGCCGCCGACACGCCACCCAGTACGTCCGTGTCGTCGATGATAGATATGCGCACGGGGGCACAGGCATCACGCGGCACGCTATCGGTGCAACGCAGCGCACAGGGCGAGCGCTCGACCCAGCGGTCCACGGCCGGATGGCGATTCGGCCCATCGATCACATAGCCATCGCTGCCCGCTTCGTCCGCGTCGGTCAGCCACAGCACGGTGTAGCCGCGCTGCTGCATCCAATCGGTGAGTTCCAGAGCCACGGCCAGTGGCACCGCACTGCGTTCCAACGTCCGGCCCGTGGCAACGTCGTTGACCAGGGCCCCGAAGACCGTCACTGCGGCGTCGAGATCGAGCCCAATCGTGTCCAGGATCGGCCGCGTCTCGGTGTAGCTACGCCCCGTGCAAAGCACAACCTTGATCCCGGCTTCGTGCGCCCGGTGCAAGGCGGCCCGGTTCCGCGGCGGAACCTGGTGCTGTGAATCGAGTAGCGTACCATCCAGGTCAACGGCCAGGAGCTCGCAATGCAAAGGTTCGTTCGTCACTTCTTCGATCCCCAAAACGCGACTGACGTCTCGCGCGCGCATTTTGGCGTCTCGCCCGGGATATGGAAAGCCGCCGAAATGCGGCCGCGGCCAGCCTCGGGACCAGCCGCGACCGCACGCGGCAGCTCCCTCTGGCTATGCCACTGGCGATTCGCTACGCTGATGGAGAGGAATTCGCGGCTGGAGAATCCCGGCGGGCTCCTATGAGCGCCCCGCCGTGCGGGTCGAGTCTACGCTTCCACGACCAGTTCACAGTCGTGTTTGCTGGAGGTATCGAGGGAATGATGCGTGTCGCGATTGTAGGCTCACCCGATAAGGACGCCGTTCGGGATACGCTCGCCCGCACGCGCAATTGGCTCGCCGACCGTGCCGAAGTCGTCTTCGCGGAGCTAACCTACGACGCGACGAAAGTCGTGGACGCCCAGCCCGATTTGCTGGTGGTGCTCGGGGGCGACGGCACGCTCATCGCCGCCATCCACTGCCTCGGCCAACACCAGGTGCCAATCGTCGGGATCAACCTCGGGAAACTCGGGTTCCTGGCCGAATTCACGATCGACCAGCTCGAGAGCGAGGGCGGCTTTCTGTTCAACGGCGACCCGCCCGTCACGCGACGCGTCATGCTCGAGGTGGCAATCGAGCACGCCGACGGCCCTGGCTTCCACACCTTCGCAGTCAACGACTGCGTCATCCTCGCCGGGCCCCCCTTCCGCATGATCGAGACGGCCGTCGAGGCCGACGGTGACAACGTGGCCCGCGTGCGCGGCGACGGACTGATCGTGGCGACCGCGTCGGGCTCCACTGCCCACAACCTCTCGGCCGGCGGCCCAATCCTCGAGCCCACAGCGGAGGCGTTCATCCTGACGCCCATCTGCCCGCACGCCCTGACCTATCGCTCGCTGGTGATGAGCTCTGATCGGCGTATCCGGATTCAGGTCACGCAGGCCAACGAGGGCACCACCGCCGCCATCGACGGCCACGTCTGCCGGCCCCTGCACCTCGGCGACCGCATCGTGATCAGCCGCTATTCGGCCGACTTCCTGCTCGTCCGAAACCCGCAGTACTCGGCCTGGCGCGCTCTGCGCCGCAAGCTGATGTGGGGCGAGCAACCCACCATCAGCTAGCCCGCTCGCCAGCCCCCTCGGACAGGCCCAACCGGCGAGATGCGTAACCCGACCATAATCTGACGCCGAAACACCTCCAGGATTGATCTGGATCAAGTCGCACACTTGCCGTCCGCCGACAATCGCGGCACCATTCTCATCAACGCCGTAAGGTGAGGGATCGTCTACCATGGATGCCCCAGGGCACGTCCGGAGTGCAGGCCCGACCAACCCAGGGAGGTTGTGCGCCGTTTTCGTCCCGCTCGTGTTATTAGCAATGACCGCCCTGCTCTGGCCCAACCGCTGGGGATTCACGAGTCCGGTGCCGCCGGCCACGCCCGTCGCCGCCTGGGTGGTTGACACGTCCACGGTCCGGCGGCCGGCGCTGGCCCCCGAGACGCGGATCGGCGCCTTCAGGTATCGCTGCAATGACTGCCACCGCCTATTCACGTCGCCTCCCACTGCGGGTACAGGCCGATCGCTGAGGCAGCATCGCCACATCGTGCTCAAGCACGGTCTGAACGACAATTGCTTCAACTGCCATAGCCGGAAGAACCGCGACGTATACATTTCCAGCGCGGGCGCTCCGATTCCCGCAGACCAGCCGCAGCTCCTGTGCGCCCAGTGCCACGGCCCGGTTTACCGCGACTGGCTCCAGGGTGTGCACGGCCGCTCAGACGGCTATTGGAACAAACGCCTTGGGCCCCTGGAGCGGAAGACGTGCGTCGAATGTCACGATCCACACGTGCCGCCCTTCCCGCCGATGCGCCCAGCCCCTGGGCCCAGCACGCTGCGAATGGGCGATCCCGCCTTCCGCCCGTCACACGCCCCAGAGGCAACTGCGAACCCGCTCCTGATCTACCGCCAAACGCCGGCGCACCGCGCCCCGGCCCCCACGACCGAACACGCTGAGACAAGAACCGCTCCGCCCGCTGGAGAACGCAGTCAATGAGCGCCACAGAAGAAGACCATGCCCTTTCGCTGAACAACGCGGCCACAGCGCCTGGTCTGACGCGGCGCGGTTTTCTGCGCAAGGGCGCGGCGGCCGTGTCCGGCGCCGCGGCCCTGACGGCGGCGCTGTCGCCGCTGCACGATCTACGCCTGAAAGATGCGCCCTCCCTCGAGCAGTTCTTTCAGAAGCACTACAAGGAAATGACGCCGGCGGAGAAGCAGGCTGCACTCGCGCGCATCACGCGGGAGGTCGAGACCCGCTATCGCCTGCGACCAAACGTGCAGGACCCACCGCCGTTGGAGGGCGTGGAGTTCGTCTACGCTCTCAACCTCAGCCGCTGTATCGGCTGCCGCAAGTGCGTGCACGCTTGCGTCCAGGAGAACAACCAGTCGCGCGCCCCGGAAATCCAGTACATCCGTGTGCTCAAGATGGAGAAGGGCAGCGTCGAGGTCGAGGGCGCCGAGCACTACTACGCCCCGCCGCAGGTGCCCGAGCACGAGAGCTACTACATGCCTGTCCAGTGCCACCAGTGCGCCAAACCGCCTTGTGTCAAGGTCTGCCCGACCGAGGCCACCTGGCAGGAGCCGGACGGCCTGGTGGTCATCGATTACGACTGGTGCATCGGCTGCCGCTATTGCGAGGCGGCCTGCCCCTACTGGGCGCGGCGATTCAACTTCGCCGACCCCGCTTTCCCGGAGGACCAGCAGGCCGCAGACAATCCGTACCACCTCAACCCGGAGATCTCCTACCTGTCGAACCGGCCGCGCGCGCGGGGGGTGATGGAAAAATGCACTTTCTGCCTGCATCGCACGCGCCAGGGACGCCTGCCCGCCTGCGTCGAAGTGTGCCCGACGGGCTCGCGCAAGTTCGGCAACGTGCTCGATCCGGACAGCGATGTGGCCTACATCCTGCGAAACAAGCGGGTCTTCGTGCTCAAAGAAGCTGTCGGTACGCTGCCGCGATTCTTCTACTACTTCGACGAGCGCGGCAGCCGCTACCACGAGCCGCTGCCGATCTACGAGCCGGAGGACAAGGCGTGAGGCGCTACTGCACCTTTCTCTGGCAATGCGCCCGGCTCAGCTTCGTCGGGGACTGGCGCTATCACACCTGGATGACGGTCCTGACGGTTGTCGCGCTGCTTGGGATCTACGCCTATTGCCAGCAACTCGTGCACGGCCTCGTCGTCACCGGGATGACCGACCAGGTCTCCTGGGGCCTGTACATTGCCAACTTCACTTACCTGGTGGGCCTGGCCGCCGCGGCCGCCATGCTCGTCATCCCGGTCTACGTCTATCGCAACATGCACCTGCACGACGTGGTCATTTTTGGAGAGTTGCTGGCGGTAGCCGTGATCGTACTGTGCCTGTTGTTCGTGACTGTTGACCTGGGTCGCCCGGACCGCTTCCTGCACCTCGTGCAGCGCTTCAATTTCCCGATGTCGATGCTGACCTGGGACGTCATCGCGCTGAACGGTTACCTGCTGCTGAATCTGCACATCTGCGGGTACCTGGTCTATACGGCGTACCGCGGCCGGCAGCCGTCGAAGATCTTCTACGTACCCTTCGTTTTCATCGCGATCATCTGGGCAGTCAGCATCCACACGGTCACCGCGTTCCTGTACGTCGGGCTGGGCGGGCGCCCCTTCTGGAACTCTGCCATCATCGCTCCCCGCTTCCTGGCGAGCGCCTTCGCCGCCGGCCCGGCCTTCATCATCCTCACACTCCAGGTCGTTCGGCACTACACGGCCCACCGCGTGGGCGACGATGCGTTGTTTACTCTCCGACGCATCGTCCAGGTGGCCATGCTGATCAACGTCTTTCTGCTGGTCTGCGAACTGTTCACCGAGTTCTACACCGATTCGGCGCACGTGGCCGCGGCGCGCTACTTGTATTTCGGGCTATCCGGGCGAGACGGCTTGGTACCGTGGATCTGGACCGCACTACTGTGCGACGTCGTGGCGGTGATCCTGCTCGTGTTGCCGAGTTCGCGGGCGTTGTCCACGCTGAACGTGGCGTGTGTACTGGCGATTGTGGGCATCTGGATCGAGAAAGGCATGGGCCTGATCGTGCCGGCCTTTATCCCAACGCCGCTGGGCGAGATTGTCGAGTACACCCCGACGCTGCCCGAGATCATGGTCTGCCTGGGCATCTGGGCCGTCGGGCTGTTGCTCTACACGATTATGGTGCGCATCACGATCCCCGTTCTGTCCGGGCAGATTCGCGCGCCTGATGCTGAAGCGCGAGCGGCACCGGACGTCGCGCGGAACGCGCAGCACTGACCGCGAAACCTGACATGAGACAACGACCAAGGAGAAGCTCCATGAAGAGGCGAGCAATGTGGCTGGTTCCGGCCGTGCTGACCGCGACCCTGGCTCTGGCAGCAACGGCCAGCGGCCAGGCGATCGGACTGCCCGAAATCAGCAAGCAGTCCCAGGAATGCATCGACTGTCACAAGAAGGAAAGCCGTGCCCTCTACCAGATGTGGGGGGCCAGCAAGCACTACCGGGCGAACGTGGGCTGCTACGAGTGCCACATGGCCGAGAAAGACGACTCCGATGCGATCACGCATTACGACCAGCGCATCGCCATCGTCGTCAGCCCCAAGGACTGCGGCCGCTGCCACGAGCGCGAAGTGCGGGAATTCGTAGGTTCGCACCACTCCAAGGGCGCCCGCATCCTGGGCTCGCTCGACAACGTGCTGGCCGAGATCGTCGAGGGCAACAGTGCTTTCAAGACGCCCGGCTTCCCCGGCGGCAACTCGGCTGCCGCCGTCAACGGCTGCTGGCAGTGCCATGGCTCACAGGTCAAGGTGCTGCCCAACGGCAAGCTCGACCCGGCTACCTGGCCCAACACCGGCATCGGGCGCATCAATTCCGATGGCTCGGAAGGCTCCTGCACAGCCTGTCACAGCCGGCATGCCTTCTCAGCCGCCCAGGCCCGCCATCCCGACACCTGCGGCAAATGCCACCTCGGACCCGACCACCCACAGAAGGAGGTCTACGAGGAGTCCAAGCACGGCATCGGTTTCGCCGCCAATATCGCCAAGATAAACCTCGATAGTGCCAAGTGGATTGTGGGCGAGGATTACTGGCACGCCCCGACCTGCGCCACCTGCCACATGTCGGCCACCAAGGACAAACCCGTCACGCACGACATCGGCATGCGCATCAGTTGGAACAACCGCCCGGCTGTCTCCGTTCGGCCCGAAGTGTCCGACGCCAAGATGGGCCTGCCCGGCAAGGACGTGCCCTGGCAAGTTCGGCGTCAGAACATGAAGGAGGTCTGCCTGAGCTGCCACAACCAGGGCTGGGTGGACAACTTCTACATCCAGTACGACGGGTTAGTCGTACTGTACAACGAGAAGTTCGCCAAGCCGGGACTGGCCCTCTCCGGCCTGGCCACCTCTGCCAAGCCGTTGCCAACCGTCAGCTTTACACACGATGTCGATTGGGCCTGGTGGGAGTTGTGGCACCACGAGGGCCGGCGTGCACGCCATGGCGCCTCTATGATGGGGCCGGACTACACGCACTGGCACGGCACGTACGATGTCGCCAAGACGTTCTATTCGCACTACGTCCCGGCCCTGAGGGAACTCATCAAGGAAGCGCACGAGTCCGCGGACGCCGAGCGGATCGCCGCGGCTGACAAGCTCCAGGCCAAGCTCGATGAGGTCCTCAACTCCTCGGACCACCGCTGGTTCATCGGCAAGCTCGACCCGAAGGAGGCCGCCCGACGTAAGCAGGCCGCCGAGGAGTTCAAGGCCCGCTATAACCAATAGCGCCTGACCAGCCATGCGCGAAAACCAATCGTCGACCGGGGCCACTTCCATACGAGGCGGCTCAGCCCTCTTGCCTGCAGCCACCGCGCTCGAGCGCGATGCACTGGACTGCGGCGTCGGCTCGGCCCTGACTATGCGCCCTGCGACCCAGCTTCCCAGTCCAACTCGTCGAGCAACTCCACGGCCCGCCGCAGATGGGGTATGACGATCGAGCCGCCGACCACGAGGGCCACGTTGAACGCCTCGAACAACTGCGCGCTCGTGCAGCCCAGCTCCTTACAGCGAATCACGTGATAGGCAATGCAGTCGTCGCAGCGCAGTACCATCGACGCGGTCAGACCGCCGATCTCCTTGGTGCGGGCGTCCAGCGCGCCGTCTTCGTAGGCCTTCGTGTCCAACGTAAAAAAGCGGTTGATCGGCACGTTCTTCGCCGCCAGGATGCGCTCGTTCATCTTCTCGCGGTACTCGCGAAACTGTCTCAGCCGCTCACTCATGGGTCACTCCGTTACTGTCGAAGACCGGCTCGCGCCGCCGGTCGCCCAGCGTACCGGCCCCGCACTACGTGCACCAGAGACCGCCCGTGGGGCCGGCGATCTGCTTGACGCTCCGCAGTGCCCCTCGGAGAATCACGCCCATGAGCTGGCAGACACTGACGGCCGCCCGAACCGAGGATGTCTGGGACGCACTGGGGCGGCATGTTTCCGCGGCAGGACCGCGCGAGCTCCCCATCGCAGAGGCGCTGGAGAGCGTGTTGGCGTGTGACGTCTGCGCGCGCTTTGATATTCCCCCGTTCGATCGGGCCCTCATGGACGGCTACGCCGTACGCACCGCCGACTTCGCTGCCCAACCAGCCACATTGCGCGACCTGGGGCTTGTGCAGGCGGATTCCGACACGTCCTGCGCCGTGACCAGCGGCACCTGTCGGCGGATCAATACGGGCGCTCCGCTGCCTCTGGGGGCGGATGCGGTGGTGATGGTGGAACGGTCCCACGAGCTGGCCGACGGGCGCATAACCCTGGACGACGCCCCCGCCCCCGGGCAGTACATCGGCCATCAAGGACAGCTCGCCCGGACGGGCGACGTGATCGTCCGGGGCGGTACCCGCGTCTCACCCGGGACGGCGGCGGGGCTGGCGGCCGCCGGCATCACGCACGCCACCGTCTTTCCCCGGCCACTGGTGGCGCTGCTCAGCACGGGCAGTGAACTCGTTCCGCCCGGGCAGACGCTGCAACCCGGCCAGATCCCGGAAAGCAACTCCGTCGCACTGCGTGGTCTCATCGACGCGGCCGGCGGCCAAGCCGCCCCACTCGGTCACTGCCCCGATGAGCCGGCCGCATTGCGCGCGGCCTGCGAACGCGGCCTGAAACACGACCTGTTCTGCGTCACCGGCGGCGTATCCAAAGGCACCCACGATCTCGTACCAGGGACACTCGAGCAACTGGGTGTCGAGTGGCTGGTGGCAGGCATACACCTCCAGCCGGGCAAGCCGACGCGCATCGGGCGCGGTCCGGACGGCGGCTGGGTAGTCGGACTCCCTGGCAACCCGGTCAGTTGCGTGGTCATCTTCCACCTGTTCGTCCAGTGCATCCTGGACGGCCTGCGTGGTCTGCCCGTGCGCCGGCCGCCGCATCTGGTCGGGCGCCTGGAGACGGACTTGCCAGCCAATGGCGACCGGCCTCGCTATCAGCCCGCGGAATGGAGCACGACGCCAGACGGCGGTGTGCGCCTGAGCCCGATGCTCTGGCGCGGCTCGGGAGACCCGTTCGCACTCATCAGCGTCAACGCGCTGGCGTGGCGGCCTCAGCACGCGGGACCCAGCCCGCGTGGCGACACGATCCAGTTCGTTCCACTCGAACGACCGCGATGAAGAAGACAACCGTGGCAAAACAGCCCGCGCGAACCAATAAAGACGCGACCATCCCTCCGACACCCCCCAGTCTGCGGCGAGAGGCGGGGCTGGTATTGTCGCTCTGTGCCGTGAGCATGACCTGCCTCTCGCTGAGCTTCTCTCCCTACGAGCTGTGGCCGCTGATGGTCGTCGGACTGGCCCCGTGGGCCTTCGCCGTGTGCCACGCCGCCCGCCCGTGGCTGGTGTACTGGGGCAGCTTTCTGGCCGGCTGGGTGTTCTTCCTGGTCAACCTCGTGTGGTTGATGCCCGCTACCGGGCTCGGCTACGTCGCCCTGGCGTTCTACCTGGCCATGTACTGGCCGCTGGCGGCCTGGGCGATACGCACCGGGCAGCGCCGCGGCGTCTCCCCAATCTGGGCCTTGCCAATCGTCTGGGTGGCGTGCGAGTTGCTGCGCGCCTGGGTCATGTCCGGATTTCCCTGGTTCTTTGTGGCTCACGCGTTCTACAAGCAACTCGCCTTCATCCAAATCAGCGACCTGACCGGCGCCTATGGCGTGTCGTTCGTCATCCTGCTGATCAACGGCGTACTGGTCGAGTTGTTCCTGCTGCGCTGGCCGGCGGCCGCCTTTGCACCACGGCGGCGGCAGTTGGCGGTCGGCGTCGTAGTCGCTGTGCTGGCCGTGATCGCCTCCCTCGGCTATGGCAGTTACCGCATTCGCACGGCCCAGTTCAGGGAAGGCCCGCGTGTCGCCGTCGTGCAGCACGATTTCCCCCTCCGCAGCCAGCCCCCTTATGGCGACCCCTTCGAGGTGGTCTTCGCTCGTTACCTCGCGCTCGGCGCCGCGGCCGCCCAGACCGCCCCCGACCTGCTGGTCTTTCCCGAAACAGCCTGGAACGCCGTCCAGAACATCGACTTCCTCGAAGTCGAGCGCCGCGCCGCGGAGGGTGTCAGCGCCGCCGCCTGGCTGTTCGGCAGCCGCTGCCACAGCACCGTGGCAGCCTTCGCCCGTGGCGACTACGGTCCGGCCAACGAGATGATTGCCGAGCTCGAGCGGATCTTGAAAGTCTTGCAGCACCAGAAACCGGATCAAAGCCTGCCATCGTCGCTGCCGCGCCTGCCGGCTGGCGGCGGACCACCGGTAACGATCGTCCTCGGCTCGCAATCGGTCGAGACCTTTCCCGAAAGCGCCTACCCACCAATCAAACGCTACAACTCGGCCCTCCTGTACGACCGCGACGGTACCCAACGCCGCGTACGCTACGACAAAAACCACCTGGTCCCCTTCGGCGAGGTGGTTCCTTTTCGCTATGGGCGTCTGCACTGGCTATACCGCTGGCTCAACAGCCTGAGCCCGTTCAGCCGCGGCGGCGAAGTAGACTATTCGCTCACACCGGGGCGGGAATTGACCGTCTTCACGCTCGAAACCGACTCCGGGACTTATCGCTTCGGCACGCCGATCTGCTACGAAGACGTGCTGCCCTACGTCGTGCGCCACTATGTCTGGGACGGGGCCGACCGCCGCACCGATTTCCTCACCAACATCAGCAACGATGGCTGGTTCCTGCACAGCGCCGAGTTGCCGCAACACCTGGCAATCTGTGCGTTCCGCGCCGTCGAGAACCGGGTCGGCATCGCCCGTGCCGTCAACACCGGCATCAGCGGATTCATCGATCCCAACGGGCGGATCTACTCCCTGGTCGAGACCGACGGGCGCCTGATCGGTCCCGGGGTGATCGGTTTTCGCACCGACCACGTCTATCTCGACCAGCGTCGCAGCTTGTACGGCCGTTTCGGCGACTGGTTTGCCGGCGCCTGCCTGGTCGTGACCTGCGTGGCCTGGCTGGAGGCCGTCTGTGCCCGCTGGATCGCGTCGTTGCACCGGCATTGGGGAGCGTTTCGAGAGCGGAGACGAAAGAAATGCTGACGGTGCTCTACCCAACTGAACCGCAACCAGCACCCCACGCCGCGCTGCTTCGCTGCCGCCGACGGCGTGAGCTGCCGCGTCACCGGTCAATGGCCGCGCTTCTACTGGCGCTACCGCTACTGAGCGGCTGCACCAATTCGCTGCCGGTGCAACTCAGCCCGGAAGAGCGCGTCGGCCTGGGCCAGCGGGCGCTGGCCCTGTTGCTGCGCGCCGCCCGCAGCGACGTGGACATCGTGGCGTGCAACGCCATCGAGGCTCTGGTCAACGTGGCGCCGCAAGATGGGCTGTCGCACTTTCGCGCCGCCTTATCCGCCGAGGCACCATTGATCCGCTTCGCCGGTTGCGTCGCGCTCGGAGAACTGCGTGATCGCGCCGCCCTGGGCAGTATCAAGCACTGCCTGCGCGACCCGGAACCACGGGTTCGCCTGGCGGCTGCATTCGCCGCCACCCGCTGTGGCGAGACCGGCTGGGCCGGCCGGCTGGTGGAAGCGCTGAACAACGACCGCACCGAGAATCTCCGCGCCGACGCCGCCTTCCTGATCGGCCGGCTGGGCGAGCCGCGCGCCAAGGCGCAGCTACGGGCGGCGCTGGGCAACAAGACCAACCAGGATGCCAAGGTGGTGGCGCTGCAAATCTATGGAGCGCTCGCGCGGTTGGGCGACCAGGACGCCGGCGACATGCTGATCGAGTACGCCCAATACGACGCACTCTCGCGACTGCTCGCGCTGCAAATCCTGTGCGAGGTGGGCAGTGCGGACGCGCGCGACACGTTCGTGTATCGCCTCAACAGCTCGGACGACTACGTCGAAGCCCGGCTCATCGCGGCCCGCGGCCTCGCCAAGCTGGGCGCGCCGGCCGGCTACGAACTGGCCGTACGAGCCGCTCGCCAAGCGACCGCCGACCCCGACGAGACGATGCGCATTCGCTCTCTGGCCGCCTTGGCCTTGGGCGAGATGGGCGAACGGCGCGCCCTGCCCGTACTGCAACAACTGGCCGAGAGCCAGGACGATCCGCGCGTGCAGGTGGCCGCCTGCTACGCGATCTGCAAGATTGTCAACGCCCCGCCGCCCGGGTAGCCGGCTGGCTGCTGGGCCGGGCGGTCGGCGGTGACTGCCGCTCCCACCCGCGTGCTTCGGTTGCCGCCGCGATGCGCCGACCGCGCTCTTCGTCGTGCACGGCCTCGAAGCGCCCCAGAATCAGGTAGCGACTGGGCTGCCCCCACCCCCCCAGCATGCGGTTGACCTGCCGCAGCGCTTGCAGGCGGAAGTTGCCGCGCAGCCGCGCGCCTTCCTCGCGATAAAGCGCCACGATGCCACTGACCGAAACAAAACGACTCTCGGCCGGGCCCAGCCGCGCCGCTGCCCGCAGCTCGCGTTTGGCTACGCTGTAGTTGCGCGCCCGGCCGGCCGGCGGACGCTCCAGAACCAGAGACAACTGAAACGAAAACCGCGCCAAGCGACCGAAGAGCGAGCTCCTCTCGCTCTCCATCGCAACGCACACTTGCCCCTCCTCGTCCGTGTACCAGTAGCAGCGGTCGAGTCCGATCCGCGCGAACCGCGCCGCGGGCGGATCGATCGCGTGGTAGGCCAGCGATGTGAGTTCAATCTGCCCACGGCCGTTGCAGCCGGCGCTGGCCACGAGGCAACCCACCAGAACTGCACACGCTCTGATCCCACTTTGCGCCACGCGCCCCGCCCACCCCGACGGCGGCCACACACGGCGGCCCACTAGTGGGGTACCGGGAACTGCGCGCACAGTTCGTGCACCTGAGTCCGAATGCGCTCGCGCTGACTATCGTCATCACCCGCCGAGAGCGCCGTGTGAATCAGGCCGGCAACCGTTGCCATCTCAGCCTCCTTCAGCCCGCGCGTGGTCAGGGCCGGGGAGCCGAGCCGCAATCCGCTGGTCTGCGTGGGCTTGCGCTCGTCGAAGGGGATCATGTTCTTGTTAACGATGATGTCCGCCGCCTCCAGCCACGCTTCGGCCTGCTTGCCGGTCAGGTCCGGGTGCACATCGCGCAGGTCAACCAGCATCAGGTGTGTATCGGTGCCACCCGACACCAGGCGGTACCCGTACGAGCGCAACGCCGCGGCCAGGGCCTGGGCATTGTCCAGAATCTGCTGCTGATACACCTTGAACTCGGGCCGCAACGCCTCGCCCAGCGCAACCGCCTTGGCGGTGATGGCGTGCATCAGCGGGCCGCCCTGCGTGCCCGGGAAGACCCACTTGTCCACCAGCTTGGCGTCCTCCGCCCGGCACAGGATCATGCCGCCCCGCGGCCCGCGCAGTGTCTTGTGCGTCGTCGTGGTCGTGAAGTCGGCACATGGGATCGGCGAGGGATGCAGCCCGACCGCGACCATCCCGGCGATATGAGCGATATCCGCCATCAGGCGCGCCTCACACTCCTTCGCGATCTCCGCAAACGCCGCAAAATCGAGCGTCCGCGGATAGGCCGAAGCTCCCGCGATGATCAACCGCGGCTTGTGCTCGAGCGCCAGGCGACGAACCTCCGCCATGTCGCACTGCTCGGTCTCGCGCTCGACTCCGTAGGGCACGATGTTGTACATCGCACCGCTGAAGTTCACTTTCAGCCCGTGCGACAGATGCCCGCCGTGCGCCAGGTCCAGCGACAGCACCGTATCGCCTGGCTTCAGGGCCGCCATATACACCGCCACGTTTGCCTGCGCGCCGGAGTGCGGCTGAACGTTGGCGTGCTCGGCGCCGAACAGCCGCTTGGCCCGCTCGCACGCCAGATCCTCGACCGCATCCATGTTGACACAGCCGCCATAGTAACGCCGCCCCGGGAAGCCCTCGGCGTACTTGTTAGTGAAGACCGAACCGGTCGCGGCCCGCACGGCAACCGAGACATGGTTCTCGGAAGCGATCAACTCCAGCGTGTTCTGCTGGCGATCTTCCTCCCTGCCAATGATCTCAGCTACTTCGGGGTCGGTCTCGGCCAGGGGCCGCGTCAGATCGTTCAACATAGGCGGACTTCCTTCAACAGCATCAGGCCGCGCGGCGCGGCTCAGGGAGTATTTCCTTTCTTCTCACCAGCCGGAACAGGCGCACCCGGCACCGCCTCGTTCTCCGGCGGCAACGTGGACGCAAGCTCGTCCCGCAATTCCTCCAACAAGGCGCGCTCCAGGCGCCGGTCGCGCTTCACGTGCGTCCAGACTGTATTCTGCTGCTCGGTCGTCGCGGCGTCCCGCTCGATCGGCGTGTACGCCGGTGTATCGCTGAGACGGCCCGCCGCCGGCTCGAGCGCCGCACGCTGCGCCGTGTCCTGCCGCTCGAGATCAACCCGCAGCCGCGCCACCACCTCCGTCCCACGTTTCGTGACCACAAGCGTCGCGCTACGCCGCATACGCGAAGGGGCCCCGACCAGATCGCGCGCCGTGCCGCTGTCGCTCACAGTGCGGTACTCGGCCGGCACCGTGACGATCTTGTACGCCTCGGGATCGATCGTCAGACGCCCGAATTCTCGCCGCAGCAGGGTCTGCGCGGCGGCAAAGACCTCCTCCACGCTGGCCGATTCGATCACCCGCGACTGATACGCGGAGGCTGGCACACTCTGCGAGCAGCCGCCCAGCGCCACCGACAGCAGCAACACGGACAAACCAGCACTACATCGACTCATCACGGTCCTTTCCTCCCGGATATCTCCGGCACCACCGTGGCCTCGTCCTTCAGAGCGGGCTCCAGCGGCTTGTCGTCCGGCGTCGGCAGTTTCGGCACGGGCGGCGCGCCCTCGCCGCGCATCAGTGCCGGATAGCGGGCTATGAAGGACCCGGGCTCGGCTTCCTCCGCGGCTTGGTCCACGTGTTTCAGACCGCTCTCCCGCATGCCGCTGTGGAGTTCAAGATAGCCGAGCAGGAAACGCAAACGCGGATCTTCGACGCGCTTCAGGGCCGCCATGATACCCGCGCGACGGATATCCACAATCTCGCCGCCCCCCATCAGCGCCGCAAGGTCGACGCGAAAGCGGGCCAACTCGGGGAAACGCTCGAGCCCCCGGACCAGATGCACGGCGGCCGAAAGATAATCACCCGCTGCCAACCGCGCATGCCCGAGACCGATGGCCGGCAGCGGGTTCATCGGGTCGAGCAATTGGGCCACCGCATAGCGCCGCGCGGCGTCACTGTAATGACCGGTGTCAAGCAGCGCCTCTGCCCGCAGCATTTGGTCATTCAGCGCGGACGCCCCACGCCCCACGAACGTCTGAATCGGCGCCTCCATCACCTGGGCGAGAAACTCCTCCGAGGCCATCGCCGCCGATTCCTGGAGTTCCGGGTAGCGCTCCGGCTCCGCCCGGATCGTCGTCTGCATCTCGGCGAACCAGTCCGCCTGGGGATCGCGCGCCAGGGTGAGCGCCATCTGCATATCGTTGAATACATCGTAGCCGGGCAGCACGCTCGGATCGCGCAGCGGCGGCAAACTGTCGCGCTGCCCGCGCGGCACGTTGGTTGCAGCCGCCGGATCGTGCCAGCCCGGCCATCCTCCCTCAGCACCCGGCTGCTCAACCGGCATCTGGTCGGGAAACACACCCACTTCCTCGGCGTCCAGCAACTGCCCCGCCTCCGCTCCGCGCAGCAACCGCCCGAGCGGTGTCAGCGCCGACTCCGCCTGCTCATCCAACGACCGCGGCAGCTCGGGAGATTCGTTTAGCAACGCGTTCTGTTCATCCAGCACACCCGGCAGGCGGGGGATCGGCATGCGCTGGTCCGGCATCAATTCGGAGCGCTGCGGCCACAGCGTCGGCGTCGGGCCAAAGATCCCGCTCGACATCTCACCGATGCGGCGTCCCGCCAGCGCGTCAATATCCCCCCGCAATGCGGCCCCGGGATCCAGTCGGTGGTCCATCGGCTCATCGGTCCCGTAGCCACCAAACGCACCCCGATTCGTGAGCGCCTGTTGCGAGAACGGCCCAAAGATGCTCCCCTGGCGCTGGAACTGCCCGCTCAGCAGCCTGGCCGTGGGAGCGGTTCTGGACAGGTCGTAGTACGGTTGCGCCATCAACCCGCCATACGGCAAGCCGCTGTCCGCCACACTGACCGAGTCGCGCCTGAAGTCAGAGAGCCAGGTGCTGCCAAGCGACGCCCGGAACGCATCCGGGCTGCCGATCGGCGAAAAGCTGCGGATGGACAGACCGCGGCGTACGTTACCGCTCGCGATCGCGTTACCACCTGCCATCGGCGAAAACGGCCGCGCGTAATTATACGCCTGCCCACCCACTTGCGGGTTGGCGTCAAACAGGCGACCGTCCTGGCTGACCGGGTATTGCGCGCGCGCCGTGGCCAGCCCGGCTGCCAGCATGATCGCGAGCACGCCAGAGAACCCGATTCCGAGCCGCGACCGCAAGGGAGCGGTTACCCCGGCTGCCGGCTTGACCGCGAGAACGCCGTGGAACCCCACCCGCTGCACGTTGTGTCTGATGGGCAACGACGAAATCATCTTCGTACCCCATACTGGTTGGCATTCCGTTCCCGTATTCTAGAGCACTTCGCCCAAATCCGCAGCCCCTGCCACCGAGTGCATCTCAAAACCGCCGCGGTGCAGCCGTCAGGCCAGCCGCCGCCCGACGTCGATCGGCAGGATCGCCCCGGTGATATAGTCTCCATCCCGCAGGAGAAAGTGAACCGCCTCGGCCACGTCGGCCGGCCTCCCGGCCCGCCGCAAAGGTATCCGGGCGGTCAGCCGGCTGCGCTCTTGCTCGTCGTAGTGCTCCGGCCAATCCACGATGCCTGGGGCGACTCCGACCACGTTGACTTCCGGTGCCAAGGCACGCGCCAGGGCGCGCGTCAGAGCCTCCAGCCCGGCTTTGGAAACACCGTACGCCAGGTGCGTACGCCAGGCCTGAGCGGCCGCGGCATCACAGACGTTGACCACCCGTCCCCGCACCTCGCGCAGGGCGGCGGCGGCGGCCTGCGTCAGCACCAGCGGCGCGGTTAGGTTGACTCGCAGCGTCCGCTCCCACTCGGCCAGGTCAAAATCCTCCAGCCGCATTCCGGTGAAAACCGCAGCGTTGTTGACCAGTACATCCAGCCGGCCGAATCGTGCCAGAACGTCGCGTACCAGTCCCGCCGCCGCTGCCGGGTCTTCCAGATTCGCCGGGAACGCTGCCGCCGCCCCGCCCGTCGCGCTGCACGCGCCCGCGGTGGCCGCCGCTTCGTCGGCCGAGTGCCGATAGTGCACCGCCAGCCGGCAACCGGCCCGCGCCAGACGGAGCGCTATAGCGCGCCCCACGCGGCGGGCCGCCCCCGTCACCAGTATGACGCGCTCCTCAAGCTCCATCCGCAGCACCTCGGTCACATCCGTATTGCACCCACTGCAAGCACAGGCCCTGCGCCGGCGCAGTTGGCCCGGCCTGCCGCCGATCGCGGGCGGCGATAATCTCGGCCACGCGCTCGACCGGCCAGTGCCCGCGGCCCACTTCAAACAGCGTGCCGACCATGTTGCGCACCTGATTGTACAGAAACCCGGCGCCTTCCACGTCGATCACGATCTCGTCGTATACGCGGCGTACGCTCACGCGCCGCACGGTCCGCACCGTGCTGGCGCGCGTGCACCCGCTACTGGCGAACGCCGCGAAATCGTGCGTGCCGGTCAGCGCGGCCGCCGCCGCCCGCATCCGTTCCGGGTCCAGCGAAAACCAGACGTGCCACGTGTGCCGGGCCGCCAGCCGCGTGGTTGGCCGCGCGGTAGCGTTGTGAATCCGATAGCGGTAGAGCTTGCCGCGAGCGTCGCGTGTGGCATGGAAACCGAGCGGCACCTCGGCCGCGTGCACGAGCGCGACGTCCGCGGGCAGGCGCTGGCCGATCGCCCGCCACAGGTTCTGCACCGGGATCGTCGCCGACGTAAGCAGGTGCGCGGTCTGCCCGCGGGCATGCACCCCGGCGTCGGTGCGACTGGCGCCCACCAACGTCAGGGGGTGGCGCATTACGCGCTGGGCCACTTGCTCAATCTCGGCCTGCACGGTCCGCACGCCGCGCTGACGCTGCCAACCGTGAAACTCCGTCCCGTCGTAGGCGATGATGAGCTTGACGTTCCGTTCCATCGCTGCGGATCGTACGCCACGCCGCCCGGGCTGAACACCAGCGGGCAGCCCGCTCCGCAAAGCAGGGCGTTGCCCGGCCGGGGCCGCGGTTCCAAGGCCGCTCTAGTCCTCGTCTTCCGCTGGCAGGTCGAGATCCTGTGGCTTCTCGGGCTCGACGCCCGGCAACTGGTGCGGAATGGTCTCGTCGCTGATGTAGTCGTAGAAGTCGCGGTACTGCTGCTTGAAGTAGCCACCCGGCCGCGCCTGCACGCCATTCAGCACCGCTCCGACAACACGAACGCCGATCCGGTCGAACTGCTCGCGGGCGCGTTTCAGGGCCCCCTTCGTGTTGCTGACCGCGCGCGTGACCATGATCACGCCGTCCACCTGCTTCGACGCTACCAGCGCGTCGGTCACGAGCAGCACCGGCGGCCCATCGAAGATCACCCGGTCGTAGTGCTGCTTGGCCTCCTCGACCAGCGCCCGCATGTACGCCCCCCCGAGCAACTCCGCCGGCGTCGGCGGCACGGGGCCGCTGGTCAGCACGTCGAGGTTGGGCTGCTCCGTCTTGGTGATCAGGTCCGCAAGCTTGGCCTGACCGCTGAGGATGTTGCTCAGGCCGTCGGGACGCGTCTTGGCAAACGCCGCGCGAATCGCCGGGCGCCGGAAGTTGCAATCAACCAGCAGGACCTTGTTATTGCTCTGAGCCAGCGTTATCGCCAGGTTGATCGCGACCGCCGTCTTGCCATCCTCCGGTCCCGGACTGGTGATCAGCAGCGCGCGTTGGGACTCGACCGGACCGCTGAACAGCAGGTTGGTGCTCACCTGCCGGAAAGCCTCGGCCACCAGCGACTGCGGCGCGGTGCGCGTAGCCAGCTCGATCTCGTCCACGTCCGCCTCTTCGTCATCCAACAGCGGGATGCAGCCCAGCACCGAAAGAGGGCCGTACCGGGCCACGTCGATCGGCGTGCGCACCGCCTTGTCGGTAAACTCGCGCAGGAACGCCAGTCCTACCGCACCCAGCGCTGAAAGCAGGAAACCGGCGCCCAGGTACAAAATGTACTTGGGCCGGCTCGGCTCCTTGGCTTCCAGGGCTTCCTGGACCCACTTCAGACGTACGCGACTGCGGTCGCTGCGCGCGTGCTCGGCGTTCCCGACCGCTTCTTCCAGGCGCTTGATACCCTCTTGCAGGCGCTCCTCGTCTTCCAGCATCGTACTGTAGCGCTGCAGGTTGCGGTCGACGTCGCGCCGCTCGGCCTGTTTCTCCTCGATGTGCTCCCGGAGCCGGGCCTGCACGCTGCGGATGCGGGCCAGGTTCTGGCGCAGCGATTCAAGTTGCCGGCCACGCAAGTCGTCCAGCAGCTCTTCACGGCGAGCCATCTCCTTCTGGTAGTACCCGTCGCGCCGGGCTTCCATGATCGCCCACTGACGGTGATGCGGCCCCATCAGGTCGGCCCGAACCATCGATTCGAGCTCGACGTCCATGCCCTCGACCCGCTCGCGCCGATAGCGCAGAATCGGATCAGCTTCGACGATGATCCGCATCTCCGGCGTGATTGGCAGGTTCCGCGGGTCGAGATCCTGCATGCTGCTCAACTGAGCCTCGTAATCTGCGGCTTCCGCATCGAGTTGATTGAACTGGCTCGTCAGCAGGCCGAGCCCCTCGGCCAGGACGCGCAGCTCGGACTCCATCGTGGGTACATCAGTCGTCTCGCGGAAACGCGCGATGTCGGCCCGCCTGTTGGCCAGATCAGTCTCATAGTTGGCCAGCGTGTCGCGCAGGTCCTCTTCCTTCAGGCGCACCGCATCTTGGGCATCCTCCTGGTACTGACGCAGGTAGAGCCGCACAATCGTGTTCACGAGCAGTCGGGCCTCATCGGCCCGCTCAACGTCCAGGCGCACGCGAATCAGGTTCGTGTCACGGATCGGCGCGCTCTTGAGCAATTCCTGCAAGCTGTACAGGCACTTCGGGAAATCGTCCTCGTACCAGGCGTAGAAACCCGTCGCTTTGATCTCCGGCTGCGCCAGGACCTGCTGCAACAACGACAACTGCTTCAGCTTGCTCGCCTCGGTCTCGAGCTGCCGCTGCATCACGTCTTCCGGGACGATCGACGGCTCGATCCCGAACGGGTCCAGCCGGGGCGGCTCCAACTCCAGGATCGCTTCGCTGGAGAACGTCGGACACCAGCGCCTGATCGCCATCGTCGCCCCGATCACCGCCGTGTAGAACGCCACGAACGAGATCAGCACGAGCAGTTTGCGCTGCTTGATGACGCGCCAGACTTCAGCGGCACCAATTGTGGCCGCTCCCTCAGGAGCGCCCGCTCCCGGCGGTCCCGCCAGCGCACCGGCCATATCGGACGGATGAACGATCTCGTGCGCAACCGATCCCGTGCTCATGAGGCACCTCTATGACTATTCTCGGCGTCAATGCGTCCGGATAATAACTACAAACGTCCGCGCCGCCGGCCCTACGGCAACTGCTCGAGCATACGCTTGGCCTTCTCGACGTATTCCGGATTCTTCTGGGCCTCGGCCTGCTGCTGGAGTTTGTCGAACGCCTCGCGTGCCTCACCATTGCGGCCCTGCTTGAGGTACACATGCCCCAGGTGATAGCGCGCGGCCAGACTCTTCCGCTCCAGGCGCAGCGCCTCTGACAGCGCCGCCTCCGCTTCCGCCAGCATACCGTTGTGCAGGTAAACCCACCCGACCGTATCGAGGATATTGGCGGTGTCGCCGCCTACCCGGCGAGCCACCTCAGCGTACTTGAGCGCTTCCTGGGGCCGGTTGAGCTGGTCGGCAAGCAAATAGGCCAGGTTGTTGAGAGCCTGAAGATGCGTATCGTTCTCCGACAACACCTGCTCGTAGGCCGCAACCGCCTCCTCCAGCTTGCCCGCCTGCGTCAGGGCCTCGGCCCGCAACACGAGGGCCGCCAGCCGCTCGAGCGATCCGACCAGAGTCTCCTCGATGACGGGGTTGAGCACCTCTACCGCCTTGTCCAGATCGTTTACGGCGAGATAACGCTCGGCCAGCACGATCCGGGCGCGCACGCCCGTAAACTCCTCGTTCGAGGCCGTCGCGATGATGTTCTCCAGTTCCTGGGCCGCTTCCCCAACCGACAGCAGCGTGGACATACGCCCCGCAACCATGCGGGTCGCAGTCAGACTCGCCTGACCAGCCTCGATCAGGGCCCGCCGCAACTGCTCCCGGGCCTCTGAGGCCTGTCCCAACGCGATGTAGGCCTCCGCTGCGCCAAGGCGGATGGACGGCACGAGCTGCTGTTCCCGCAGCCCTTGAAACGCCTGAATCGCTTCCTGGGGGCGGTTCGCTTTGGCCAACGCCTCGATCCAGGAGGCCACCATCTGCGGTTGCGTGTAGCGACTCAGTTGCACCGCGGTCTTCAGGCGTTCCACAGCGGCCGAATACTCCTCGCGCTCCATCAGCAACAGCCCGAGTTGGTGCGGCCAGAAGGCGTTGTCGGGGTAACGCGACATGAACTCGCTGACCACCTCCTGCGCCTTCTGCAAGCGGTCCTGCCGGCGGAGCAACTGAATCAGACGTACGGCCACACCCATCTCCCCCGGATCGCTCTCGAGGATATCTTGCAGCGTGACTTCCGCCAGTTCGACCTGTCCGGTGACCTCGTACAGCGCCGCCAATCGCAACTGCGCACGTTCCTTGGCGGGCGTGTCGCTTCCCGCAAACTGAATCGCCTTCAACAGGTCGTCCCGCGCCTCGTTGTAGCGCCGCAGCTCTGAGTTGATCCCACCGCGCGTCAGCAACGCCCAAACGTGCTGCGGCTCTTCCTGGAGCACGAGCGACAACACGCGCCGCGCCTCTTCACGCCGGTTGCGGGCCAACAGCAACTGCGCGCGGGCCACCAGTCCCCGCGCCTCCTTCGGGAAGGCCTGCGTGTACGAGGCAACTTCCTCTTCGGCCTGCCGATACCGTCGGGTCGTCAACAAGCCCTCGATGATCCGCAGGCGCGCCTGCTGAACCAACGCCGTTTCGCTTTGATCCAGCCGGTTCAGAACGCGCCGACACGCCTCGATCATCTCCTTGTCCAACTGGATCCGCCCGTAGAACTCCGCCAACTGGAATCCGGCGCGCACATGCGCCTGCCGGCGCGTATCGGGATCGCTGACCACTTTGTCCACAAGCTGGTCGGTCGCCACATAGCAATCCTGGGCCGCCGCGTAGTCGCCCAGGTCCTCGTAGAACTGGCCCAGCAGCATCGAGGCGCCGATCTGCGCGGCGCCCTCCTTGGAATCGATGTAGGCGCGCAGGAGCTTCTCGCCGGACTCCTGGCGGCCCTGCTCGCCATAGAATCTGGCGGCCGCGCGGGCCAGCGCGTCGTCCCCGGGGGCGAGGGCCACCGCGGCCTGGTAGGATTCGTCCGCGCGAACGTCGTCGCCCACCTTGGCGTACAGCGCGCCGAGTCGCACGAGGTTGGCCACGTCCTCCGGATCGGACTCCCGCCTCTGCTCACGCTTGGCGATTCCGCTCCGCGGGTCGCGCTCTTCGTCGAGGTAGTCCGAACGCTCCTTGACGAAGGGATCATCCGCATCGAGCTTCCGCGCCCATTCCAGGTACGTCAGCGCCTCCTCGTTCTGCCCCATTTGGGTCAGTACCGCGTACATGAGCTTGTTGGCCCCAAAGCTGCGCGGGTTGACCGTCAGCGCCTCGGCCAACGTGACCCGGGCCTCGGCCAGGCGCGGCGGCGACATCATCAACAGCGACTGGGCGACACTCACTTTCAACTGCGAGTCGGCCGGCAGCGTGCGCTCGGCCGCGCGGAACTCGCGATAGGCTTCCTCCGGGTCCTCGCGGGCCAGCGCCAGACGTCCCCGATACGTAGCACCACCGGCCCCATCAATGTTCAGATCTCCGAGACGAATAGCGAATTGCGCGGCGTCATCGAACTGCTTGCGCCGCAGGGTAATGATGAACCGCTGCTCCAGCACCACCGGATCGTCAGGACGCAGTTTGGCCAGCGCGTCCAGGTGTTCAGCGGCCTTATCGTACTCGCCGCGGGCGTTGTAGTAGTTGAAATACTCCATGTTCTGGAGCGCCGGGTCCTTCATATCCCCGATGACTTCCAGGAGCCTTGCGGCCCGCTCCTCCGGATCGTCGATCGAGAGCACGATGTCGTAGGCGCGCAGATGATGCCGCACCTCCTCTTTCTTAACGCGCTGTGCCAACCCGCGCAGGTACTCGCGCGCCTGCTCGCGTCGACCGGCCGCGGTCATGACCTGGGCCAGCAACCGAATGGCGTCGATATCCTCCGGATCCGCCTCCAGGATCTGGCGGATGATGTCCGCCGCCTCGGTGTATTCCTCGCGGGCAGCGGCCACGCGCGCCTTCATCATCGACGTCCGTGTGCCCTGCGCCCCGGCATCGACCTGGACACCAGCCAGCAGTTGCTGGGCTTCATCAGTCCGCTCCAGGCGGAACAACGCCGCCGCCCGCACGTTCACCAGGTCCGGGTTGTTCGGAAAACGCTCCTCCAGCTCGGCTGCCAGGTCCACGGCTTGCTGATAGCGTTCAAGCAGATTCAGTAACTGGCACTTGTTGAGCCATAACGCCAGAGGCGGTTCGACGTTCGCCGCCTGGTACAGCCGGATGGCCTGGTCTGTGTAACGCTCCGACTCACCGATCTGTCGATCCTCTCGGTACAGCAACGCGAGCCGCTCGTGACAGAGGCGATTCATCGGCGGGCTTACCCCGCGGCTCTTCTCCTCGGCCCGCAAGAAAGCCTGGATGGCCCCGACCACATCCCGCTCAACCGTGGCGAGTTCGCCCTGCATCACGAACGTGATGGGCGCCTCGGGGTACTGCGTGCGGGCGTGCTCGAGATACGTGCGCGCGTACGCGAGCGCCGTGTTCTTCTGGTCCGGCGTCTGCCCATCGCGGTAGTACCCCAGTGCGGTGCGAAACGCCTCGAGCAGCATCTGCGCGCGGCCCTGCCCGCCGGTCATCCGGGCCCGTAGCGTCTTTACGCCAACGGTCTTCTCAACCGCCTCGTTGTACACCGCCAAGGCGCTCTCAAAGCAGCGCGCATGCTCGGCAACCGGCTCCGCATCTGGGTCAACATCGAGCAGCTTCACGCGGGCCAGCGCGACAAAACCATCGTACAACCCCGGTTCCAGCTCAACCGCCCGCGACACGTGCTTCTCGGCCAGGTCGATCAGGGCCTTGAACGCCGGTCGATCCAGCTCGGGTCGCTTGTCGGAGGCCTGCTGGGCCATGAATTGCCCATACAGCAGATGCAGGTCGGGATCGTCAGGGCATGTCGCCAGACCGTTCTCGAGTGTCACCCGGCCCTCGTCCGGCATGTCCAATTCGACTTGCAGACGCGCCTTCACATCGATCAGCCGCGGGCTGTCAGGATTGGCCTTGAGCCCATCCTCCAGGATCTGCAACGCCACCCCCCGCTGCGCGGCGATGCGCTCTTCCACGTCAAAGGGGGCCGTACCTTCGCGCTGGGCCCGGAGCCAATCACTCACCTTAGCAATCTCGGCCCGGGCCCGGGTCAGGATCACACGCGGATTGGTCGGCGCGAGCTCGAGGGCTTGCTCCATAGCCTCGTCGGCCAGCCGGGGATTCTCCGGATTGTCCATCGCCAGGGCCCGCAGCGCCTCGGCCCGACACAGCAGGGCCAGCACGTGGTCAGGCTGCTGAGCCAGCATCTTCTCGGAATAGTCGCGCATGTCGTTCCAGGGGCGATACCCATACTCGCGCAACGTCCACAAACGCTCCAGGTAGGCATTGATCACATTCGCGTTGTCCGGCTGCTGGGCGTGGGCCGTTCCGAGCAGCTTGAGCGCTTGCGCTACCTCGCCCATCTCGTACGCGCAGCGCGAAGCCTCCACCAGGTACTTGACCTCCTTCAGCACCCGGTAGGCCTTCCCGTAACAATCGATGGCACGCTCCAGGTCCCCAGCCGCTTCCAACTCACGCGCCTCCTGCGCGTACACCTCGGGGTCCTTGTGCGCTCCCTGATACGTCGCGATGCCCACCACGGCGACCGACAGGATGATTCCCATCACTGTCAAGAACGCCACCAGGTTCTTGTTGACACGCTTACGGGCCATGGCTGTTTATCCCTCATCCTCGCCGACACTCTCCGCCCGCGCGGCGGCATCGGCGGTCCAGGTCTCCCAGTCCTGCAAATGGTCTGACAACAGAATCGGCAGGAGTTTCCGCAGCAGCGGCCCAGCGGCCGCCAGCGACTCCTCCCGACCAGCGTTCTTGCGGAACGAGTAGTCGCTGAAACTCACCTCGATCTTGGCGTAGTACGCATACCGCTCGAAGAGATCACCCAGGATGTAGCGCACCTGGTTGCGCGTCGTCGCGTAGCGCCCATTCGTGTGAAAAAAATACATCGCCGTCGGGCCCACACTCTGATCGCTCGCCCGCCCGATCTCTGCCAACCGTTGACGCTGCGCGGCGCGGAACGTCAGCACCCGCAACGGCACCTTGCCGTCGGGGGCCCCCACCCCGGGCACATCGATCGGCTCCGTCGTCGGCGCCGCCACGGCATCAAAGCCAGCGGCCGCCATGCACTCATCCGGCACGTGCGGCACCATGTCCGGCTTGCCGGTGTAGTAGGTCACGAACACGTTCGCCACGCAGAGCGGATCGCCGTGCTCGCGCGTCCGATCGACTATGTTCCAGCGCAGATATTCGTGCGTGCCGAGCGACTCTAACGTATCCTCGTCGATCGTCGCCGGCGGCACCACGTGGATCCCGTATTCCGGTGCCAGACGGTCCTTGTTCATGGCCGCCAGGGGCTTCTTCAGCGGAACCGGCAGCTTGCGAAAATGCGCGCCCAGCCAGCGGGAGGTCGCCTCGATCGTGGCCGCGGTTGCTAGCAGGATCACGACGCAGGCATAGAACCGCGCGCTGGCGCGTCCGGGCCGCAGGTGTGGCCCAACCGCGCAGCCCGGGTGCTCCCGCCCGGGCGCTGCAACGCCAGACCGAGTTGGCTCGGGTCCGGCCCTCATCCTCGGGGACCTCGATACCAGATCAGCCGGCTTCGCCAAGCGCTTTCACGGACCTCACGCTGTGGTCGCATCGGGCTCCGTTTCCTCGACGAAAATATGGCTGAGCACCCAACCGAGGCCGCTGAAGATGCCAAACGCAATCAGCAACATCAGCAACCCCAGCGTCATATGATAGTGTCCGGTCGCGTACTTCGCGTCCACGAATATGTGGAGTGCTGACGTCGTGGTCACCCGAATGAAGTTGCAGAAGACGGCGATCGGGATGCAGGACCCGACCATGATGATGCGCTGCCACCAGGGCCGCGCCGATAGAAACGTGACCGCCACGCCCAGCGCGCAGAGCGTCATCGTGCTGCGCATGCCGCTGCACGCATCGGCCACGCCGATCATCCCGAACTGCCCCTTGTACACGTACTCGATGACCGAACCGGCCCGCTGAATCGTCAGATCCGGCATCAGACTCATCACGCCGGTCGCAACCACGGCCGCCATCTGGCGCAGCGGGTCGGTCAGCATGAAGTAGATGCCCTTGGGCAGCGGAATCGCGAAAAACAGGTATGCCCACGACAGCCAGGCCCAGCGCATCATCGGCAGCCCACACAGGAACACGATCACGCCAAACAGGGCGACCATCATGGCCAAGGCGCGCACGTAGCCAAACGGAAGCACGCCCCACAGCGACACATCGTACACCCCCAGCCCACCCAGCATGATCAACAAGCCCACCCAGGTTCCCGTTACCGGGGCGCGCTTGATGTGATCCCACTGCGAATACGCCAGCCAGATGCTGAAGAGCGGTATTATAGGGCCATGGGACCAGTCGGACTCCTTCATCCAGGCGTAGTTCAGGTCCAGCAGGACCCGGTAGAACACCGCCGCGAACGCCAGCACAACGATCCCTGCCCGAATCTGGGCCGGCCGATCAAACCGAATCTGCCAGGCCGGTGATCGAATTGCGAGCGTGGACATGCTTCTTCGCTCTCCGGCCTTTAGAACGCTAGTCCGCGTCGCTGCCGCTCCAAGTCCGCGCGGTACTGCGGGTTCTGTTTCGCGCCGTACGCGTCCTGGTCCGCAAAGTTGCGATCGTAGACAAAGCCGAAGCCGTACGTGAAGCGGAACGAGTTGCGAATCACGAACAGGAACGGGGCCACGATGTGCGTGCCGATGTTCAAGACGTCACCATCCCGCATGAGGACGTCATCCGCCAAGCCCGCGAAGATCGCGTCCATGTTGACCGGGATGGTCACCTGTTTGTCGGTCCCGTGCTCGCGCCGGATGATCTCACACCGCTGCGGCCAGGCCAGGGCCCCCAATCCGCCCGCGATCGCAAGCGCCTGTTTCAGGGTTATCTCCCGCCCGTTGAACGCGAACACGCCGGGCCGGTTGATCTCCCCCATCACATAGAACACTCCCGTGTCGATCGGGATATTAATGATGTCCCGGTCGCGAATGACGATGTTGTAGCGCGGATCGCCACCCTTAAGCGCGTCCACATCGATCTCGATCACGCGTTGCGAGAGCTCAAACTCTGGGACGTCCTCCCAATCGAATTCCGGCTCAGCCTGCTCGAACGGCAAATCACCGGGCTGCGGCCGCGGCCGCGTCACCTGTTCTCCTGTTTCCTGCTCCGGGCGTACTTCGACCGGCTCGCCCGTCTGCGGATCGAAGACCAGCGGCGCAAAACGCCGCCCCTCCTCGCCAGTTTCCTGCTTGGCCGGCTGCGTGGTGCGTTGTGGCGGAGCAATAATCGCCTCGAGCGCGTCCTGTTCAGCCGGTTCCTGCTGCGCCGTGGAACTCGCGGGTTGCTGCTGCGCCGCCGCCAGGGCGTAGAAGAAGCTGTCGTGGCTGCCCTGCTGCTCCTCCTCCATGGGCGGTGGCACTATCAACCCTTCGGGAGCCGTGGGCTCTTCCGGCACGCCGGCAGCCGGCTCCGGGACATAGGGACTCTCACGCCGAATGACGTACAGTTTCTTCGCCTGCGCCCCGATGTCGCGCGCCAGACCGATCGCATCGAGCAGCCGCATATCCGGCTCCGTGATCGGATACGGCCCCGGAGCGGTGACAGAACCGAGGACGGAGTAGCGCTTGCTGCGCTTGGCCTGGATCAGGACCCGCACGATCGCGTTCGGCAGAAGCCCCGCGTCCTTGAGCTGCGCTTTCAGTTCCAGCTCCAACTCCTGGTCCGTCATCCCCACGACCTTGAGCGAACCCAGCTCCGGAATGCGGATGTAGCCCGTCGGCGTTACTTCCTGCATCGACTGGTCCTGCAAGCCCTGGATTATCAGGTCATCGATCTGCACAAAAACCTGATCGCTCGGACCCAGACGGTGTTCCTCATAGAGCGGGACGAGGTCTTCCGGCGTTGGTTCGGTGGCGTGGGCCAGACCTGGAGGCGTCTCCAGCGGCGTCAGCACCCGCCGGATTCCGCCCTCTTTGTAGTGCAGCGGAAAAGTACCTACCGCGGTGGGATCCAGGAAGCTGTTAGGTGGAAGCATAGCGCAGCCCGGCACAAACGAAAGCACGAGTACCAGACGAATCGCACTCCACACCGGTGCGCTCAATCTGCGCCCCTGACCCATTCGTAACTCCTCGCCAGTCAACAGCACACCGGCAACACACCCCCGACACTGTCGGGAGCTTATCACTGACTGCAGCAGCACTCCGCAGGGTATGGTAACACCCTCACCTGGCCGCGGTGAATGTAAACGCCGATGCCAACAGGTGTCAAACCCCGACCGCCAGCAGTCAGATCACCGAAACACCGGTACTGGCCATACGCTCGCGGCGGCGTATTGGTTCGGGGCCAACCGCGCCTGTGAACCCGGTACTCAGCAAACGTCCACATTATCGGCTCAGCACGCCGATCAGCTTATGCCTAGTTCTCACACCCCGCACCGTCCCAGGAGCGTCAGACCTCATAACAGGCCGGGCGGCAGCCCATGGCCGTCTGCTGGGCCGGCGGGGCGCAAACCTGCGCGTCGGCTGGCCCAGCCCGCCCGGCCAAACCGATATTCATCCGCATGAAACCGATCGAGCCGCGGGACGGTCAGCGCGTTCTGATCCTCGGCGCCGGCGGGCATGGCCGCGTGGTGCTCGACATACTGCTCCAGGCCGGACGCCATCAGATCGTCGGATTCCTCGACAACAACGAGGCCATCCACCGCCGCCGCATCGACGGCATCCCCGTCCATGGCAGCATTGGCGATCTTTCATATCTTAAACAGGCGCTCGACATCGACGGCGTGATCATCGCCATCGGCGACAATGGGGCCCGGCGCGGTCTGGCGCGCCAGGTAGAGCAGGCCGACATCCGGCTTATCAACGCCATCCACCCCTCCGCCGCACTGGCCCACAACGCCACCGTGGGGCGAAACGTGGTCATCGCCGCCGGTGTTGTGCTATGCGCCCATTGCCAGATAGGCGATTCGGTCATCCTCAACACCGGCTGCATCATCGACTACCAGACGATGATCGGCGAAGGCAGCCACATCTGTCCCGGCGTACGCATCGCCGGCCGTGTCAAGGTCGAATCGGGTGTGTTCGTCGGCATTGGGGCCACCGTCATCCCGAAGGTGACGCTGGGCTGTGAGTCAATCATCGGCGCCGGTTCGGTCGTGATCGAGGACGTACCTTCCCTGGCCACGGTCGTCGGCGTACCGGCCCGAACCATCAAGGTCCCAGCCCCAGGCGAAGACATGGCGGCAATGCTGCTGCCCGCACGCGTCTGAACCAGGCCCGCACCTGGGCGCCGCTGGTCAACACGGCTATAAGAAGCATCAAGCACCCTGCGTCCCCCGACCATGGCCACCGGTTGCCGCGATGCCTCAATCGTCCCTAGCACTGATCGCCCTGGCCCCCGCCGCCGCCTGTCTGCTGTTGTGTTTTCGCGCCTTCGCTGCCCGCCGCTTGAGGCTGGCGTTGCTGCTGATTGTGGTCGCGGGGCTTCTGATACGTGGCTACGGCGCTTCGGCGGGGCAATTGCACGCGTGGGACGAACGCTATCACGCCTTGGTCGCCAAGAACCTGCGTTCGGACCCGTGGACTCCGGTTCTCTACGCCCAGCCACTCCTGGAATACGATTACCATGACTGGCAGCGCAATCACGTTTGGTTGCACAAGCCGCCGCTGGCATTGTGGCTGATGGCGTTCAGCCTGCGTTGCTTCGGTGTCGGTGAGAGCGCTCTGCGGCTGCCGAGCGTACTGTTGTCAACGCTGGCAATCCTGTTGACCTACGGGATTGGCCGGCGGCTCTTCTGCCGCAGGATTGGGCTGCTCGCCGCCTTCCTGCATTGCGTCAATCCGCTGCTGCTGCGGCTCGCCGCCGGGCGGATGCCGGCCGACCATGTCGATACCGCGCTGTGCTTCTTAGTCGAATTGGGCGTCTGGATCACGGTCTGTCATGCCGAGCGGGCCCGGCGCGCGCTGTTGTTGGCAATCGGAGTCGTGACCGGTCTCGCCGTTCTGGCCAAATGGCTAACCGGACTGCTGGTGTTGCCGCTGTTCTTTGTGCTGGCGCGCCGCGCTGGCAGCCGGCGGCGTGTCATCGGCCAACTGGCGCTGCTTTCCTGCTTGGCCACCTTGGTTGTCCTGCCCTGGGAATGGCACATTGGCACCGCGTTCCCGCGCGAAGCCGCCTGCGAGCGCGCCTACAACTGGCGGCACATTGTCGAACCAGTCGAGGCCCATTCAGCCTCGCCGTTCTGGCACATCCTGCACATGCCGCGCTACTTCGGCGAGTTGGCGTTTATCCCGGCCGCGTGGCTCATTTGGACCGTACTACGCCGCGGAGGACGCCACCGGAGCGTGATCCTGGCTTGGTGGGGGCTGCCATACCTGGTTTTCTCGCTCGTGGCGACAAAGATGAGCAACTATGTCTCGGTCGGCGCACCAGCGATCTTCATAACCCAGGCCCATTTCTGGTGGTGTACGCAGCGCAGTTTGCCGCACCGCAAGCACAACCGGCTCTGGCAGATCCTGCTTGTGCTGCTCATTGTGCTGCCGCTCAAGCAGTCTTTCTCCACGGTGAACCCCTTCCGCTCCAGCCTGCAACAGCCCCAATGGGCACGCGACTTGCACTCCTTGGGCGAACGTCTGCCCCACGGGCCCGTTGTCCTCTTCGCCGTTAACCACCCGATCGAGGCAATGTTCTATGTTGATGATCTGGTCGCCTACGACTGCTACCCCACGGCCGACCAGGTGAATCAGTTGCATCGCCAGGGCTGGCGTGTGCTCGTGGTGGACGCGCCTGAACTGCCCGCCGAAATCCGCGCTCATCCGCTCGTCACGACAGTCGCCCTGGAACCCTCTACCACCCGGCCGTTTGAGCGTTGAACCCACACCGCTGATCGCGACTCCCTTATGACTTGGCCGGCGCCGCCGCAATCACTCGCGCCAGCGGGCCGCCCTGCATGCGGATCGGCGTCAGAGCCAGCCCGGAAATCTTCGCCACGATCCCGCCCGCAGCTTCGCGGCGCTGGCGCGACTCTTGCTCAGCATCCCGCATAGCCGCCTGCAACTCGGCGCCCACGGCCTCCAGCCCGCTTGCGAGCCCCTGGCGCATCGCCCCCAACACGGCCCGCTCCAACGACGGTCGCAGCAGGCGATCGATCGTGAACGGCAACGCCCAGGCCACTAGCACCAGCAAACCACTATGAACTGCGAAGCCTGTCCCGAAGAACGAACCCGTCCCGGTGGAAGCGCGGTAGTAACCCGTCACCACCTGGTAGGCGACCCAGGCCAACGCAGCCGCTGGGAGCGCGGTCGTGAAGAACCCCGTGACACGTCGCAGCATCCGCTGCAAAAGCCCGCCCGGGCGAGACAGTGTGGCGCGCACGGAGTCCTGCACGTGCTCGATGACCACTTTCCCGGCCTTCTCTCCCAGCGCATCGAGACGCCGCCGCGCTGGTCGGGCCGCCAAACCAGCCTTGCGCAGGCTCACCTCGAGCGCGTCGAAGCAGGCTCCCAGCTTCGCCTGCGACCAGTCGTCCCAAATAGCCGTCGTGAGGTAGTTGAGTTCGCCGAGATCCGGCGCAGAATCCGGGCGACTGCCGGCTCCACCCTCCGAACGCGCCCTTCGAGCCCCAGAACCAGTCTCTCGCCCGACACCTGCCTGCGCACCCAATGTCGGGCTGCCGCGCGCGGCTGCGACGCCGCGCCGAACTTGCCCGATCAGGCCGGTCTCGCGCACCGCCAGACGACCAGCGGCAACACTCATGCCCCATTGCGCCCCGGCTGAGATGGCCGTGCTGCTGCGCTCCCACTCGCGCCCGGCACCGCTCACCAGCCGACGCCAATCGTCCTCCGTACCCAGATGGGCCTCGGCGGCGGCGAGCGCCGCCCGCAGCTCGAACAGCCGCGCACGGTGCCCCAGACGAGTTAGCTCTCTTACCCCATGCGCTTTCAGCAGCCGCTGCAACGTGGTTTCGATCTCCGCAAACTCGTCCACGCCCGCCCGATCGCGCCGCGCCTCGGCACAACACGTGCACAACAGCAACGGGTCTTCAAAACCCGCCCGCCGGAGCATCGCGGCGAAGTCAGCCCGCTGTCTCGGGTCACCTTCGTCCCAGTGGTTCATTACAAACATCCACCCGTGTCGCTGGCCGCGTTCCAGCAGCACCTCCCAACCGGCGTCGTCGCGATAGCGCTCGGGACTGACGACGTAGACCAGCAAATCGACGTGCGGCAACCACGCCAGCGCGCAGCGCCGATTGGCTTCCTCGGTGCTGTCGATGTCCGGCGCGTCGATCCACACGATCTCGCGCCGCGCAGCAGCGCTGTGACGGCGGACGCGCACATTCGCGAGCGGCAACTCCGGCGGGAGATCGGCGAGCTGGACGTCCACATGCAGATACACGGTCACGTCGCGCGAGGTCGGGCGCTCAACCCCGGTAGCCGCCAGCGGCTCCCCCGCCAGTCGGTTCAGCAGACTGCTCTTGCCGACGCCCGTCCCGCCGAAAAACGCCACGACCAGCGGCCGCATTTGCGGCTCGGTGAACAGGTCGCCGGGGGTTGCCTGCTCGACGCGTGCAAAACGCTCGAAGTCGGCACTGTCGAGCCAGCCGGCGGCACGACCATCCTCGAACCACGCTTGCGCCTCCGCCACCAGTGTCTCGAACGACTCCACTATCATGCACGCCCCTCCCATTCGCTCAACGCCCGCTCCACGTGCTCCAGCCGCGCCGGCGAAATCGCGAACAGTCCCTCGTCGTCGAGGTTTTCCACGAGGCTGCGCAACTCGCGAACAAAAACCTCTTGCACCAGGCTCTGCTGCACCGATTCGAGCTGACGCCGCTTCAGGTCCTTCGACACGCGGTCCATTTGCAGGCCCGCGATGCCCTCCATCAGCAATGTGGTCAGGCCGAACGTAGCGGGCGCCCAGACAACATCGAGCGGCGTCAGCCCCCCCGTCTTGACGACGATCAACAGGTAGCCAACGTCGATGGTAGCGCGCGCGGTGCGGAGGACTGCCAGACGCGCCGGCTGCCCCTTCAGATCTTCGAAAAGCTGGTTGGCAACGACGTGCACCTCGCGCGTCACGTGTTCGTGATGGGCTTCAACCGCAACCCGAAAGCGGTCCCTCAGGTGCCCCTCCTCCCGCTCCAACCGCCGACTCAGCGCGCGCCAGACAACGTAACCCGGCTCGCCGGGATCACAGCGGCGCGCCACGTCGCGCTGCAACGTCGTCAGCAACCCATCGATCGCATCAAACAGGACCGCGGCCTCGCTGCCGAGCTGGTGCCCGGGTAGGCGCCCTGTCCGACGCTGCTCCCACCAGGACCGCCCCGCCAGCAGAAGCTGCCTGGCCGGCCAGGCAGCGTACTGCCGGGCTCGACGCATCCACCCACTGACTTTCGGGATCTCCAACAGGTTCAACAGCTCAACCGCAGCCCGCCTGAAGGCGTCGTACCGCTGCGGATGGTCGAGATAATCACGGCGATAGACGTCGACGAGTCTCCCCAGCGCCTTGTCAATCTGCTCATCCCAGGCTGCTACTGCGGCATGCTCGGCGCGCAGCGGATCGGTCCATTCCTCCCAATGTCGGCGAATCAACGCACACGCCCCACCATCACTCCGCGGCCGCGCCTTAGCCGAGGCCCGCGTTGCAGCCGCCGCCAGACACGCCGGTACCGTGCGGCGAAGTTCGTGCGCAACCGCGGGCAGATCGGCATCCGGTACTGGCCCGAGACTGGGCTGGTATGGGATGGGGATGATCGGCACCTCGCCCCATGCGCCGCCCAGCTCCGCCAAACGCTGCTTCAAAGAAGACAGCAACGCGTCCGCCGCGTCCGGCGTGGTCTTGTTCAGACAGATCAGCAACGGGCGTCCAAGCGGCTCGAGCAGCCGCAACATCCGCCACACCGAAAGGTCGGAATATTTCTCCTTGCTTAGAACGAGCACATACGCGTCCGCGAGCGCGGCCACTTCGAGCACGCCGCGCTCGTAGCGTTGCGCCGCCAGAGAATCAAAATCTGGCGTATCCCACACGACACATCGCGGCAGCCCCCCGGCTTCGGCCCCGGGGCAATCGACTATAGTGAGGGCATAGGCCTCCAGATCATCCCGGACCAGCGCGTCGGCCTCGCGGCGCTGCCAGCCCGGAAACAGCCACTCGGTCCAGGCCGGGTCCCGATCACCAGAGGTAATCCAGAAGCCCTGCGCGTGGACGGTGAAACCTGCCAGGGCGCTGACCTCGGCCACTTCCCGGCCAAGCAGCAGGTTCACGATTGTGCTCTTACCGGTCTGTGTCGGCCCCAATACGGCCAGTTGCGGCGGACGACTCGCCCCACCATCACCCAAGCGCGGGGCAGGTGTGGCACCTTGGGTGTCCGAACCGCAGCCGTGGCGAAGCACGGCCTCGGCCAGGATCAGTTCCGACAGTCGTGCGGGCCTACCGGCATGGTCAGCGGCGCGCCGGTCGCCCGCGCCACAGAGGTGACGGTAGCGTGCACACAGGACGCGCACGAACTCGTGGACGATTCTCACGGGATCGGCAGCGGGGGTTGACACCTCATCTGAACTGGTTGGCACGCTCGGGGTCTCCACGACGAGGTATTCTGCCCGATTCGGCTGTGATTCGGTAGTTCCCGGAGCGCTGTGGCTCACGGCGTCTGGGCGGGACGGGCTTGATGAAGCGGCGGACCGGGCCCAGGATCGCTATCGGGAGATCGCACTCGATCTAATCGACAGCAACCACTGGGCCCGCGCGCCAGGTCGATCGCCGAGAATGAGCCTCGGGTAGGAGGGGGCCTTGCGGCCGCCATCCTCCCGCACCACCGTGCGTACGGTTCCGTACGCGGCGGTTCAGTTGGAGCATGCCAGTCTTCGTGACTCTTGGATGAGGTTCGCGAGACCCAAGCGGCTCAGGTAGCGAGTCGGGACCGCCTAGTGCATGTGGCTCGCGCCGGCGTTCCACCAGGGGCCTAGACCGTTCCGCGCCGAGATCCAGGCCCGTTCTCGGGCCAGACCTCGCCGGATCAGGTTCTGCGCGCGGGTCCAGGGCCGTTTCCACTGCCGCCACAGAAGGGCCCACAGCTTCCGACGGATCCACTGGTCCAGTTGCTCGAACGTAATCCGCACCTGTGCTTTCCGGTAATACGACACCCAGCCCAGCAGCAGTGGACGAGGCTCCGCGATGACGTTGGCCATCCCGTCGACGCCCGCTGCCCCTTTGTTGCTTACAACACGCCGGTAAGACGCGCGACTTTCCTCCCATATACCGTGTCCGGTGAATAAACAGCGCCCCCGGTGCGGTCGCCGATCGTCGGCCTGCGCGGTTGCACGGCGTGGATTGAGGGTCAGTTTTGCGAGGTGGCCCGCCGCATATACGCCGCGTCGGTCCGGATGACGTCGGGCTTCGGGTCTATGCGCCCCCGCGCCCGCCAACGCGACGCCTCGTATGCGGTTCGTGTGCCGCGGGCCGGGAGTCTGCCTTCGGCTTCTTTCTGATTCCGCCTCGCGACGGACATCCTTGCGGTTCGGCTCGGAGTTCCGGCCATCAAGGCCGCCACCGGGACTTCCACCCGGCAAGTCGCATCCCAGGCCGCCTTCGCGGACCGCTCTGCCGCGCCAGAAATGACGCCGCGCGTCATGCCTGACGCGCGCACGGAATGGCGGCCGACGTGGGGGTCGGCCGCCATCTTTGTGCTGCGCTTTGCGCGCGGTGGTGCGGGTGTTGCCGCCTCAGGTGCCCAGCAGCTCGGCGAAGGCCTCGAGATCGAGGACGTTCACCTCGCCGTCCTGGTTGATGTCGGCGAGCCAGGGATCGCACTCCAGGAACAGTTCGCCGTCGTGGTCAGCCACGTAGGTCTCCCAGGCTTCGACGGCCTGGGAGAAGTGATCGATGTCGTCCGCGTCCACGACGCCGTCGCAGTTGAGATCGCCCAGCTCAAACTCGGCCTGCTTTTCCGAGTCCATCGTCGGCTCGAACGCGGCCTGCTCTTCCGACTCCGTCATCGGCTCGATTTCGGGCTCGAGGTCGATCTCGTAGATCTCGTCCGGTTCATCCGGAGCCGCGCCACGCGTCGAGTAGGTCACCGACAGGCACGGCCGGAAGCTGGAGTTGATCTCTCGGGAGTAGAAGAGCGTCACGGGGATGTTGGACTTGCCCCAGTACTTGTTGTCCTTGATCGTCCAGCCATAGTTGGACACCTGCTTGTCGACCATGAACTGCACGTCGTTCGTGACCCACCACGCCATCCACCCGTAGCGGCTCGGCACGGTGGAGTACGCGGTCACCGAGCTCACGTGGGAGGGCTTGTTGTTCCAGGTCGCCGACGTCTCGCCCCACGCTTGCTTGTTTCTGTAGCAGCCCAACGTGCGACCGCCGGGATTAGTGTCCCAGTAGCCGCAGTAGTACAGGTAGAGCTCGGCGCGCTGGATCTGGCTTCCCTGCGGGATCGACGAGAGGTCGAACCACAGCAGGGCCCGCTTCTCCCAGCGGTACTGTCCGCCGGAGCCGTACCCGTTCGAGACGCGCAAGTACGCGATCTTGCCGAAATTGGTGCTGGGTGCCCACTGGTCCACACAGGCGTCACGTGAGCTGTTTCCCGCAACCTGGACCGTAGTGGCCTGCGCCGGCAACGTGCCGGACGCCGCCACCGCCAACAGGATTGCCAACGCCGTCAGTTTGTAGCTTGCAGGATTCATGATCATTCTCCTTTTGGGCTTTTCGCCTGGAATCGTTGTCTTCGCGCACCTTGCTGTGAAAACCTCGGGACCCTCAAGTTCATCGCGTTCTTCCGCACTCAGACGACCGTCTCACGTGGTCGGCCGAGTTGTCGGCGGATGCCCGCCAGCCCGGCCGCCAAGCTTTGGGTTTCGATCCGGCCGCGTCTCTGGCCGTAGTCTCAATCGTGGAAGCGGCGGCGAGACGACGCGGAATCTCGAGTTCTTTTCAAGACGGAGATGATGTGGCGGACGGGCATCACGCAGCAGGACGCGCGATATCACTGCATCAAGGGGCACAGCCGGCGTATTCGGAACGATAGCGCACAACGGCGTGCGCACGGAAACCCCCGCTGCATGTCCTACCGCGACGGCATACTCATCGCCCAACGCGTCCCCCGCTAAAGAGCTGTGCGGCGCCGAGCGCGCGCGCCCCCCGCCGGGTTAGCGCCCCGCCTGCGCAGCGCGGGCCAGGGCCGCCGCGCCGATCATCCCCGCATCGGTGCCACATGTGGCCAGGACGATTTCGGGCGTGTCCGGGGCGATCTTCCAGCGCTGCTCTTCGAAGTGCGCCCGCACGGGCGTGAGCAGTCGTTCGCCGGCTTTCGCCAAACCGCCGGCGAGGACCACCAGTTCCGGATTCAACACGTGCTGCATGTTGACCGCGGCCAGCGCCAGGTAATAGCAGGTCTCGTCCCAGATGCGGGCGGCCCGCCGGTCGCCGTCGGCGGCGGCCCGTAACACGTCGCGCGCGTCCAGTTTCTCACCCGCCGCGAGGCGGGACGCCAGCGCACATGACTCGCCGGCTTGCACGGCTTCGATCAGCCGCTCGATGACGGCGTTGGCCGAGCCGTAGCGCTCCAGGCAACCCCGCTGACCGCACGGGCACGCCCGCCCGCCGGGGACAATCACCATATGACCGATCTCGGCGGCGCTGTCGAACCGCCCGCGCCAGAGCAGTCCGTTCAGAACGATGCCACCGCCAATCCCGGTCCCCAGCGTCAGCATGACCATGTCACGCACGTCGCGCGCAGCGCCAGCGGTGAACTCGCCGAAGGCGGCGGCGTTGGCATCATTCTCGAGCGTAACCGGCAGACCGGTCGCCTCCGACAGCTTCGCTTGCAGCGGAATGTCACGCCAACCGGGCAGGTTCGGCGCGGTGTAGATCACGCCCCTTTCGTGTGACAGCGGCCCCGGCGCGCCGACGCCGATCGCCAGAACGTCGGTTTTCGTCAGTCCGGCGTCTTGCAGCAAGTCGTCGACCAGCCGCACCATGCGCTGAAACGTGTGCTCGAACCCATGCTCGACCTCGGTCTTGATCGCGCGCTGTCGCCGCAATACGCCCTGCTCATCGCAGACGCCGCCTTCGATGTTCGTACCACCGATGTCGATGCCGATCGTGTAGCGCGCGGCCATCTTCATGTTCTCCGTATAGGGGCCAGCTTCCGGCCCGGTTCGTGCGAGCACCGAGCCGTCAAGTCGGGTTTTAACCGCAGCCGGCGTGAATTGGAAACAGGTGGCCGCGGCGCGTTGTGCTGTGCTCAAGCATCCCCGTTCAGATGAACCCGCCCGCCCACGACGCAGCCGGCAATGCTGATCTCGAGCAACTTCTCGGGAGCCACGCGCAACGGGTCGTCCCGCCAAATCGTCAGGTCACCCGGGGCACCCGGCGCCAGCGTTCCGTAGCCCGGCGGCGCCGCCACGGAGGCAGCCGCCCCAACCGTGTAACCGCGCAGAACGTCGAGCGCCGTGATCCGCTGCGCGCCAAACCAGCCGCCGTCCGGCTCGCCATGCTCGTCGCTGCGCCGCGTGGCCGCGAAGAGAGCTCGGCGCGGGTCCAGTCCTTCGATCGGCAGGTCAGACCCCATCACGAGTGGCACGCCGGCGTCCACAAGACTGCGAAGCGGGTACGCGTTGCGACGCGCCCGCGGCCAGTGCCGGTCGGCCGTTGTGATATCACCCAGCAGGTGCGCCGGCTGCACTGACGCGAAGACCCCGCACTTGGCCATGCGCCGCACGTCGGCCGGGCGCACGCACTGGGCGTGCTCGATGCGGTGCGGCAGGCGTGTGCGCTCAACCCGCCGCGCCGCGCCGATCGCCATGACGGCGTCGTGCACCGCCCGATCACCAATGGCGTGAATCCACACCGCCCAACCATGCCGTGCCGCAGTGACAACCGCCTCCCGCAGTTCTTCCCCAGCGAGCACCGGCACACCACAGTACGCGCCCTGCCCGGGATACGGTGAGAACATGTACGCCGTCTGCGAACCCAGCGCGCCGTCGGCGAAGATCTTCACGCCGCCGATGCGCAGCCAATCATCCCCCAGGCCACTGCAAAGCCCCAGCGTGCGCGCCTGCTCGAAGGCATACCAGGGAATCGAATGCACGACGCGCAAACTCAACCGCCCTTCCCGACGTTGGCGCTGCAAGTGCCATAGCGATGCCGCATCGTCCAACGCGTGCACGCCGACGAATCCGAACGAGTGCGCGCGGCGATAGGCCTGCGCCAGCGCGCGGTCAACGGCCGCCGCCGTCGCGGCATCATTGCGCCGCGCGAACTCGGCGACCGGGTCCGGCAACTCCGCGACGGCCGCCTCCTGCACGATCCCGGTGGGTCGTCCGCGCGCGTCGCGCAGGTAGCGGCCCCCTTTCGGGTCTCTTGTGTGGGCGCCGATCCCCACCTTGCGCAGCGCCGCCGAGTTCAGCCACGCCGTGTGCCAGTCACGGCTGTGCACCATCGCGGGACGGTCGGCCACAGCCCGATCAAGATCACCAGCCTGCGGCGGTCCGTGGCCCCACACGTTGTAGTCGAACCCGCGGGCAACGACCCAATCGCCCAGCGTCTTCCCACGTGCACCACGCCGAATTCGCCGCAGCGTTCCCTCCAGGCTGACGGCGCCGGTTACATCGATCACCAACGTGCGTCCCAGCGCCCAATAGAAAAAGTGCGTGTGTGCATCCACCAAGCCGGGCGTGATAACCGCGTCGCCGAGATCGAGCACACGCGCCCGGAGCCAGCGGCGCGCGGTGAGGCTTCGCCGCGTTCCGAGGGCAACCACCCTGCCGCGCTCGAGGCGTAACGCCGGCACCCGCGGTCGTTGCGGCAGCATCGTGTAGCAGCCGCGGGCGACGAGCACCAGGTCTGTTGGTACATCTGCAATTGACACAGCACCGTAATTATCGGGCCGCTCGGGATGGGTCTGCAACGGCAGCGTGCGCAGCAACTTCGGCTAAGAGGCGATCCGGCATGGCGAGCCAGTGGGGGGCATAAAAAAAGGCGGAGCAGGCTGCGACGACCGGGGTGTTCGGGCCGAAGGGAGGGGTGGCCGCCGCGTAGATGCCTGCTCCGCTTACTGTCCCGATGTTACGAGCAAGCGCCGTGCCACGCAAAACCTCAATATTCCAGCCCCCGGGAAGGCCGGCAAACCTGCCGAACGGGACATGCTGGGCATCTTCCGCAGTCCCGAGGGGATTAATCCCCAGCACACGAACCTGCCTGAGATTGGTGGCGAACGCTTGATTCTGCCGACGCTTGAACATAACCTTGCGGGTAGACAGGACTGCTGCTCCCGTTCGCGGCCGATGTAGCTCAACGGTAGAGCACGGCTTTCGTAAAGCCGGGGTTGTGGGTTCGAATCCCACCATCGGCTCTTCTGATTCTGGCCACGCTAGGGGATCCGCCACGGGCTGTCGCACCAAGCTGGACTATTCGGGCTTGCGCTGTCGAGAGCTCGCTGCGTGTGTTGCATAACTGATTGCGGCAATCGGCCGGCCACCGTCGCTCGCGGTCAGTTGCCTGCGCTGCCGTATGCGGCGACCGCTCGGCGGCCACCCCTACGGCCGCGCGCTGCTTCACGAGCGCGCCGGTGTTCAGCCCCATCGTATCGGGCGTGCCCGCATACTGGTCAACGGCGGCCGACGGGCCCTTGCCAGCCTCGCGTTCGAGTCGCTGCTTTGCAACCCCGATGGAATCCCGGCCAGCGCAATAACCGCGCACCCAATGGAGCCAAGCCGACACCGACGCCAGGAAGCGAATCGGCGGCGGCTTCGTCTTCCCCACCGCTGAAGAGCTGGGCCACCTAGACCACCGCGCGCGATTCGGCGACAGCGCGGAGCCGCGGGCTCCAGCCCGCGCGGCCACACTTCAGGTGGACTGTCGCAAGATCGCCCACGGTGGTTTGGCGCGCAGTCGCGAGCGTGACTAAGCACGCGCGCCTCGACGCGCATCGACTGGAGCTGCATCGCACCGCCGGCGCCGTCAACTGCGCTGGCATCATTTCACTCGCGCGCAGTGCCGTTCGTTCGGCACCGCGCATTGCGGCCGTTGGTGGCCGTGCCTCGTGCGCACCAACGCGCTTCGAACTTGCGGCGACGCTGCATCATGTCACAAGTGGAGCAGCGTACGCATATCGCCGCCCATGCGCGCGCGACCTTGCGAGCATCTGATGGCTCAGCGTCGTGCTACGAAGCGCCGCAGTTTTTTTCTTTTTTTCTTCGCGCGCGGCTTCCAACTTCTTGCAAGCATGCTATACATATTCACTAAGTGCAGTGCCTTGGGTGCTGTGCGCGGAACAAAACGGTTGCGGCTTGCGATCCGAGCCGCTCTATGCGATGGAAGGTCTCGACGCGCCACGGCTAGACCTTCCATCTTTTATTGCGCGGGCAACAGGTATCAACGCCGGCTGAGCCAGAAATACAAGCGACTAAATCGTCTTCCGTGCAAGCGCGGCGGTGCCCACGCTGGAACCTATCCCAGAACCGTCCAGAGGTAGGCAGCAGAACCGAGCCGCGCGCGTGAGCAAGCGGTTTTTCGGCAACCGCTCCCTGACAGTCGCGGCTCGGAAGGAGTGTTGGGATAGGTTCTGCTCGCTGCGCGGCGCGCGGCGCTGAAGCGGAACGACAGGACCGTGGGTTGGCCCGCCGGGCGTCAGATCATTTCAAGCACTGCGTCGACGAGCTTGCGGATGCCCTCGAAAACCTCCGCGGGACCCTGGCCGAGCATGTACGCCGGCGTGGAAACCAGCTTGTGCGCCTTGTCGATCGCGATTTCGGTGACCGCATGATTCTCGTGGACACACCCCATCGCGGTGATCCCCTGCGCGGTGCCCGGGTCGGTTCCGATGGTGACGGTGCCCTTGATGCCCTGCTTGCCGGCGATGCGCGCCAGCAGGGCCGGAGCGATGCAGATGGCTCCCACCGGCTTGCGCTGCTCGAGCATGTTGACCACCAGCCGCTCGACCTCCGGATTGACCGAACACTGTGGCCCTTCGTCGGCGAGTGTGCACAGGTTCTTCGCCGCGCCGAAGCCGCCGGGAATGACCAGCGCGTCCAGCTCGCCCGCCTCGACTTTCGCGACGTCGCGTATTTCACAGCGCGCGATGCGCGCGGATTCCTTCAGCACGTTGCGTTTTTCGCCGGTCGGCTGCCGCGTCTGGTGATCGACCACCGCGGCCTGGTTCGTGTTCGGCGCGCAGCAGACGTACGTGGCGCCCTTCTGGTCCAGCGCCAGCAGTGTCAGCACGGATTCGTGAATCTCCGCCCCGTCCAGAAAACCGCAACCCGACAGCAATACACCAACCTTGGGCATGATCGCCTCCATTTCTCCAGTGGCTCTGCGCGGGGCATTGTAGCAGCGGCAACCAGCCCGCGGCTCTCAGAATTCGGAATCGAGAAGTTCCGCCGGGAATTCGTCCGCGCGCTCCAGCCGCTGATAGGTCTCGCGCAGAATCTGCTTGAAGCGCGGCAGCGGCATGAACTCACTATGACCGTCCAGAAACAGCACGCACGTGCCCTCGTCATCGCGCAGTTGCTCATACGCCAGCACGTTGCGGCTATCGTTGCTCTCCTTCTGCCCGGCTATGTACACGTACGACTTCACCTCGGGCAGATCAAGCGGCGAGTTGAGCATCTTCTCTGTCGCCATGCCCAGCGAGACCAGTTGCTCGGGCGACTCCGGGAACTTCCCGTCGTGGTCTTGCGCGTAGATGAAGCATCCCTGCCCGAGCCCGCGCAGGTTGGCCATGCTCACGGTGCGTTTGGCCTGCATCCGCGCCCGGGACAAGGACGGCAGCAGCGTCGAGGTCGCCAGAGCCACGCCACCAACCGCCATCGTCAACTGGCTTGCATCTCCGACCTGCACAAACAGCACACCGTCGTCGTCCGTCGTCGTCACCGAGACACTGTTGGTTGTACCCGCCACCCGCTCCGGCAACGGCGACAGCAGGCCGAGCGCCGCCGAGTTCGTATCGGTGCCCGTGGTCATCGACAGCCCCATCGTCTGGAGCGGCAGCAAGAGCGGATAGAACAGGCGCGTCAGGTACACGGAATCCAGGTAGCCGACGCTTTGTGCCGTGCGTGGCAGAAGCTCGCGAACCGCCTTGAAGTTCGGGTTGTCGAGGATCGACGGGCCACGCGTTTGCGAGTCGACTTGCTTCATCGCTGTCGCCGCCGTCTGCGGAAACAGCGCGAAGACGCACCGGTCGCCAACAAAGCCCCACGCCGGTGCCACCGGGCAGGCGATCCGGCCCACTACCACGTAGTCGATCGTGTGTCCGTTGTGCTTCATCTGGCCGCGCTTGAGCGCGAGGTTCCCCTGAGCCGCCAGCGGCGCGCAGAACTCGATCAGCCGGGCCAACATGGCCTGAAGTCCCTCGGGGTCTTTGACCTCGGCCACCAGCACCGTGCCCGTCAGCAGGATGCCGCCATGATCCGGGGCATCGAAGACCGCCCACGTGTCGCCGAATGCGGGCAGCAGGTCTTCGGTGGGCGAAAAACCGAGCATCTGGGCGGACATGGCGAGCGCACCATCCACCGCCGGGACGGCGTCGGGGGCCAACTCAGCGACGATCCGCTTCGCTTCGCTCCAGACGCCGGCCAGGTCAAGATTGAACACGCTCATCCAGTAGGCGTTCTGCGGCACGATCTTGAGGTCGTCGTCGCTCAGCGGCTTCTGTTTCCAGAGGGTCAGCAGGCCGCGGTACGGCCCATCGACGTGGGCAAAGGACGCCAAACGCAGGCGGCCGTCGATGTGGTCGACGTGCACGTACTTCGAGCGCAACGAGTTGAGCCCGAGCTGCTCGATAGCCTGATCAACTAGCGGCGGCAGTTCTTCGGTCAGGTCGCCGATGAAGCGCTTGCCCTTGGCGATCAGATTCGGAAAATCGACGTAGCAACAGAACGTATAATCGTCGTCGCGGTCCTTGACCTTCTTTCGATCGAACACGAGTTCCGGATTGTCCGCCAGTGTGGCCCCGTCGCCGCTGAGGCAGGTGACCACCTTTTCCGCCGCGGCCGAGCCCAGCGCGATGATGAAGTGCTCGCGCTGCGTGCCCCAGAACAAGTGCAGCGTGGCATCCTCGTTGGTGAGGCAGCGCATCTCCACGCCGGCTACGGTGGTCTCTTCCACCTCCTGCGCCAGATCGACCAGTCTGAGCAGGGCAGCGAGTTCGTCGGCCAGCTTCGGCGCCCGCTCTCCCACGTCGATCACTGCGGCCAGTTGCACGTCTGGCACGCCATCGACGACCGCCAGGTCAAGGAGCCCGATCCCTCCGGCCCCTGAGCCCGCCAGCGCGATCAAATCCACCACCCGTCCAAACACGGCCCGCTCGTTATCCGCCAGGTCGAGCAGGTCGTTCCGCAGCAACGACCGGAAGAACTCCAGACCTTCCGGATCGGGCTCCCAAAGCTGCGACCAGCCGACGAACAGCAGCGTGTCGGCCGGCATCAGGTCGGCGGCATCGCGCGTTTCGGCGGTCGCCGGGCAAGCCGCCCAGCCGATCACGAGACAGGTCAACCCGGTCACGGCGCGCAGACTGCGCTGGCGAAACATGGCACCACTCCTTGCTGAGGCGCGACCGGCCCGACATGGCCCCAGGACCCGGCCCGCGCGTGGCTTTCGAAACACCCGAATCGATGCGACACCGGTTGGGCGGCCGGTGTAAGCGGGATTATACTCTAGGGGCGATTCGCCGTCATTGCGAAAGGAGTGCTTCGCCTGTGTATCGCCTCGGAGTCGTCTCGTTTCTCAACGCCCGCCCGCTGATCGAAGGGCTCGACCGCCGTGGCGACACATCCGCGGTGTTCGACGTACCCTCCCGGCTGGCCGCCCGGCTCGCAGACGGCGTGGTCGACGCCGCCCTGATACCTGTCGTGGACCTGTTGCGCAGTGGCGGCCGTTTCCGCGTGCTGTCCGACGGCTGCATCGGTTGCGATGGCGAGACCATGACCGTGCGGGTTTTCTCCCAGGTGCCCCCCCACCGTATTCGCAGCCTGTGGGTCGATCCGGACTCGCACACCTCCGTGGCGCTGGCCGCCGTCGTTTGGCGCGAGTTGTTCCAACACGAATTGTCTCTGCGACCGTTCGCGCGGCCACAAAAGGACATAAACGAGCTCGAATCCGTACTCCTGATCGGCGATAAGGTCGTTGACCCCCGGCGGGGCAGCTTCGCGTACGAGGTGGATCTAGGCGGCGCCTGGCGTCAGCACACGGGCCTGCCCTTCGTTTTCGCTGTCTGGGCCGGCCGCACGCCGCCGGCGACGGCCACCGTCCCGCCCGGTTGCCCGAGCGACGCTCTGGCTGGTCTGGCGCAGGTGCTCTCTGAAGCGCGGGACCGGGGCGTGGCGCGGGCCGCCGAGATCGCCGAGCAGGACGGTCCGGCCGCCGGCTGGCCGATCGAGTTGGCCCGCCGCTATCTGACGCGCTGCCTGACCTACACACTGGACGAACGCGCCATCGCCGGCGCCAACCTGTTCGCCCGGCACTGCGCCGCGCTCGGCCTCGTTCCGCCCGATGCGGAGATAACCTGGCCGGCCGGACTACTCGAGCGCCGCTTTGCGTGAAAGCGTGAACGACACCGCTACCTCTGCCGCCACGACAGTACTCGGCCGCCTGAATGACGCCGACGCATTGGCGCTGTACCACGACCTGTCGATACACGAGCTCGGGCGACCGGCTTTTGCACGCGCGCAGGAACTGCATCCCGAACCGTATCGAACCTACGTCGTCGACCGCAACATCAACTACGCCAACGTCTGCACCGCGCGCTGCACGTTCTGCAACTTCTACGCCCAGCCCGGCGCGGCGGACGCGTATATCCTCACGCACGCCCAGATCGGCCGAAAAATCGAGGAGCTGCTCGAGATCGGCGGCACACAGATCCTGATGCAGGGTGGCCTCGTCCCGAGCCAGAGCCATCCCAGCGGCCACGGTCTGCCGTTTACGTGGTACCTCGACCTGTTGCGCTTCATCAAGAAGAACTACGCGACCATCCACGTGCACGCCTTCAGCCCCCCGGAGATCTGGGCGCTCCATCAGGTCTTTCAGATACCGCTGCCCGACGTGCTGCGGCGTTTGCAGGAGGCCGGGCTCGACACGATCCCCGGCGGCGGCGGTGAAATCCTCGTCGAACGCGTGCGCCGCAAGATCGGTCAAGGCAAATCGACCACCGAGCAGTGGCTGGAGGTCATGCGAGCCGCGCACCAGATCGGCATGAAGACAAGCTGCACGATGATGTTCGGCCACATCGAGACCATCCCCGAACGCATCGAGCACCTGCGCCGCCTGCGCGACTTGCAGGACGAAACCGGCGGCTTCACGGCGTTCATCCACTGGCCGTTTCAGCCGGAAGGAACTCCGCTGGGCCGCTGGATCAGGCCACCCGAGCCGTCTCCCGAGTCACAAGCCTCGCGGCCAGTGCCGGATGGCAAGCACCTATACCTGGCTGACGCACACGAGTACTTGGTGATGCTCGCGATAGCGCGCTTGTACCTCGACAATATCCCGAACATCCAGTCGAGTTGGGTCACCATGGGTCCCAAGATCGGGCAGTTGGCGTTGTTCTTCGGGGCCAACGACATGGGCTCGGTGATGATGGAAGAGAACGTCGTCTCATCCGCCGGCACGACCTTCCGCCTGAACGAGGACGAGATCCGCCGACTGATCAGCGCCGCCGGCTGGCGGCCGCAGCAGCGCGACCAGTACTACCGCCCCATCGACCCATCGCGCCGCCGAACTGCGCCCCCAGTCGTATCGTAAAAACGCCTGCCAGAACCGCGCCGCGCCTCTGAGAACCGATCCCTGACCGCGAAAACCGAGCCGCGACCGTGAGGAAGCGGTTGCCAGGGCCGACCAAACCGCTTCCTCACGGTCGCGGCTCGGATCAGACCGTTTGAACCCGCCGCAAGTGCCACGCGCAGCGTACGCCCCCACGCTCCGGGTGCGTGACACTTGCGGCGGGAGTTTTGGGTATGATTCAGGCGGGTTGGCCCCGGAAGGCGGGGTCGGGCGGTTGGGCGCGCTTCAAGGAGGAAGCTGATCATGCCAGCGAGGACGACACGTGAGGAAGCTCGGGC
>JAHJAR010000135.1 GCA_018814045.1 Planctomycetota bacterium
AGCCCAGGTGGAACGCGGGGGCCGGGCCCCGGGCCGGCACGAAGGGCTCGTTGGTGGTCCGCAGGTCGCCCTGGCCGTCGAGCACGTAGAGCGTCTCGATGTGCGCCCGTACCAGGTCGGAGTCGGGGGCGATCGGCTGCTGTCCCGGACGGGCTGCCATCAGTACCTCAGCAGAGCCTGTTGCACGGGCCTCGGTTAGCGGCCGTCAGATGACTGAGTAGACAGGTCTTGAGGTGGCCATCGGCCACGGGGCGCAGGCGATGGGGGGGTGCAGTGGCAGCGACACGGGCGGAGCCAACGGTTCCGCGCTCGCTCGGGCTCGATGGCCCGGCCGCAGGGCGCCAATCGCGCCTCTCTGGGAGGTCAGTTCTGCAGATTCCGCATCCAACCGAACAACTTCAGCAGGTTGTGCGTGGCACAGATCAGATGCCACTCACTGTCGGCGGTTGCCAACGCGCGTCCGTAGAAAGAGTCCAGTCCACGACTGTCCTTGATCTGTCCGAAGACCGGCTCGATGGTCTGCGAGCGCTTCTTGTACTCCTCCCGCCCAGCTTGAGTGCGAAGGCGTCGTTCCATCCGCTGGGTCGCCGTCAGGTCCGCAGGGATCCGTCCGCGTGGGGGTGGCGCCTCCTGCAGTTCCTGGCGACGCTTCCTGTCGTTCGATGTGGCCACCAGCATGTCGTAGTCGCAGGCGCGGGCCAGATCCTCTTCGTTGCAGTAGCCGGCATCGGCTCGCCCGAGACCGATCTTCCCTTCAACTTCACCCAACACCGCCAGCGCCTGCGCCTGCGCCGCAGCCATCATCGGGTGATACAGACCCTGGTCGTTCTCCTGGTTCGTCACCTGCGCGGCGAGAATGATCTGCTGGTCGGTGCAGACCGCCTGCGCATTGAAGCCCTGGATATGCCCCGAACGCGTCTTCAGGATGCGCGACTCCGGCGCCGTGGTGTTGGCCTTGCGCTGCTCGTGCTCGGCGCGCACGTCCTCCACCCTCTTGGGCTTCCGACCGGGAAGACGCTGGCCGCTTTCCTGTTCGCTGCGCTGCCGCGCTGCCAGCTTGCGCTGCTGCTCGACCTCGGCGGCCCGGCGCTCACTCGCCAGGCGCTCCTTGGCCGCCTGCAGCCGCTGCAGCCGGTCGGCCCGGGCGCGCAGTGGCACGGGCAACTCGTCCCCCCGGTGGCCCGGCCCGTGCTCGCCGTCCTCTGCCGTATCCTGGGTCGCGGCCTCGGCCAGCATCTGCTCCACTTCCTTGATCAAGGCCGCCTCCGTACGATTGTCCGCCAGCGAAGCGTTGGCCTTCATCTTCGTGCCATCCAGACTGACCTTGCCCGCGCGCACCAAGCCCGCCGCGGCGCACAGGCGCAGGACCTCAACAAACAGCGCCTTCATGGCCGCCTCATGGCGCTGCCGGAAGCGAGCGAAGGCACAGTGATCGGGCGCCGTGTTGGCCGCCAGCACCCGATAGGGCACGCTCTCCTGACACAGCCGTTCCAGTTGGCGACTCGACCGTTCCCCGTGGCAGTAGCCATACAGCAGGACGGCCAACATGATCTGGGGATGGTGGGCCCGCTGCCCCTTGCCGTCGTCGCGGTGCGCCGCATGGAACGGCGATAGATCCATGTGCTCGATCGCCTCGAGCAGGAACCAGGCGAGGTGATCCTGCGGCAACCACTCCTGGAGGCTCGGCGGAAGCAGAAACAATGTATCCCGGTCACACGTCGTGTAATTGAAGGCCACAGACCGCCTCGATCCACTATATAGCGTCAGGTCGCACTTGCGATGCGCCCAAACTAGCCAAGTCGGGTGCTCCATTCAATCCCCGACAACAGGGATTCGTGCAACAGGCTCACTGCAGCTGGTAACGGAAAAGGCGACGGGGAGGGTCGTGCCCCCTCCCGAGAGCGGTGAGCGTACGCTCTGAGCGCGGCTTCCTTGGGGCCATCCTTGGCGGCGGAGAGGCGGGGCCGGTTGTTTCATGTCTACCGCACTGGTCATGATGATAGCGTCTGCTAAATACAGGATACTCGCGGGGCCGCTTGCCCTGGCTTCTGGTGCGGGCTCGACTCCGGTCTCCTGTGGATGCATGGAGGCGAGTTGGGAGATTGGTCCGCCTGAGCGGGCAACGCGCTTGACGTGTTGGGTCTCGGTAGCGATATTCAGGTA
>JAHJAR010000136.1 GCA_018814045.1 Planctomycetota bacterium
CCAGCCGATTGTGCAGCCTCTCAGAGAGTGAGCCGGACCACCGCGGTACCCGGCGTGCTCAGAATTGCCGTCGCTGCCGCGCCGTCGGAATGCCAAGCTGTCCGCGGTACTTGGCGACCGTGCGGCGTTTGATCTCGATACCCAGCTCCTTCAGCTTGGTAACGATCTCGTCGTCGCTGAGCGGGTTCCGCTTGTCCTCGCGGTCGACGATCTCCTGCACCTTGGCCTTGATGCTGTCCCAGCCGAGGGCCTCACCATTGCCGGCGTCGGTCCCGCCGGTGAAGAAACGTCGCAGGGGATAGATGCCGCGCGGGGTCTGCATGTATTTCTCGTCGACGGTGCGGCTGATAGTCGACGGATCGCAGCCAAAGCGGGCCGCCAAGTCGCTCATGCGCAGCACCTTGAGATGCTGCTCGCCGCGATCGAGGAAATCGCGCTGTGCTTCGACCACCGATTTGGCTACTTCGAGCAGGCGCTCGCGCCGGTACTTGACCGCGTCGATGATCGCGTTGGCGGCCTCGATCTTCTGCTTGATGAAGTCGCGCGCGCGCTTGTCGTCGCGGGACCGTTCGAGCGCCTGGCGAAACTCGGGCGAGATACGCAGTTCGCGCATGTTGCCGCGCGTCAGGCGGATCTCGTAGCGGTCCTCCTGCTCGTTGTACTCGACGATCACGTCCGGGACGATCGGGGGCGCCTGCCGGTCGAGGAAATCGATCCCCGGATGCAGCGACAGCCGGCCGATGACCTGCAAGGCGGCCTTCACATCCTCCAGATCGGCAGCGAGCGCTTTGGCGATCGCCGGCAAGCGGTTCTTCTGCAGGTTCTCGAAGTGCTTCTCGATGATCGTGCGCTCCAGCTCATTGTCGCCCGGCCGGGTGGCCAGTTGCAGCAGCAGGCATTCCCGCAGGTCACGAGCCCCCATGCCCGGCGGGTCCAATTGCTGGACGCAGTGCAGCGCCTGTTCCATCTCCACACTGGTGGGCGGGGGCTGGATCTGCTCGGCAATCTGCTCGAGCGTGCTGGTCAGACGCCCGGTTTCGTCGATGTGATCGATGATCCTGGCACCGAGTTGGGCCGTTCGTTCATCGACTTCGACCAGGTGCCAATCCTGCAACAGGTGCTCTTGCAGCCCGATGGGGCGGGCCGTGGTATTCGCCATGGCCTCCATCTTGAGATCGGCCTCTTCCTGGCCGCGTGCGCGTGACTTCGTGCCGCGATACTCGAAGTCGTCTTCCAGCCAGTCGTATTCCCGGACAAGACTGTCGAGCCGCTCGAAGTCGCTGGCGTCGCCCTCCTGCACGACCAGGTCGCGCTCGCCTTCCGCTTTCTGCTCGCTGAGCGACTCCTCGGAACTGGGGCTCTCGGCCCCCTCGTCCTCGGGAGTCAGTAGCTCCAAGGCGGGATTGCCATCGATCTCCTGCGATATCCGCGCTTCCAACGCCATCGCGTTGAGCTGTAGGATGTCCATCGCCTGGATGAGTTGAGGCGTCAGACGTTGCTGCTGTTGCAGCAATTGCCGCGGAATCTGTGACAGCATCTGCGACATCGGCTCCTACGTTTCCTATCGGTCGCTGGTGGCCCGGCACGCGGCACGCCGGATGGTGCCCCCACAACACCAGTCGAACCAGCCCGGAAAGATCGCCCTTGGCGGGCGTTCCCGGCGGCGCACACCTCTTCTCCTAAAGGATAGTGTTGCGGAACAGCCAAGTCAAAGAGCCACCTTCACGACCGCTGGCGGGCCGAGTTGCCCCGCGTGCCGCCCGCGACAGCGCCACAAATGTGCCGATCACGTCTCCGGCGCTTCCGCCCCGCGATCCGCATGTTATTCTACCGTGTTCGGGCTGCCGGCCAGCCGCCGGAGCGTTTCATCCAGGAGCCTACCGATGACCTATCAGACCGCACGCGTTCCCGCCGGGGAAAAGATCGAGCGCCGGGCAAAAGAGCTGCACGTGCCCAACCAACCCATCCTGCCGTTCATCCGCGGCGACGGCACCGGCCCGGATATCTGGCGCGCCTCGCAGGCGGTGTTCGACGCCGCCGTCGAGAGAGCTTACCACGGACAACGCCGGGTGGCGTGGATGGAGGTCTTCGCCGGCGAGACCGCCTACCGCAAGTTCGGCGAGTGGCTGCCCGACGAGACCGTGCAGGCTTTCAACGAATTCCTGGTCGGCATCAAGGGCCCCCTGACCACACCGGTGGGTGGCGGGATCCGTTCGCTCAACGTGGCCTTGCGCCAGATTCTCGACCTCTATGTTTGCCTGCGTCCAGTGCGCTATTTCCAGGGTGTGCCCAGTCCGGTGCGTCACCCGGAAAACGTCGATATGGTCATCTTTCGCGAGAACAGCGAAGACATCTACGCCGGCGTCGAGTGGGCCGCCGACACGCTCGAGGTCAAAAAGGTCATCAACTTCTTGCAGGACGAGATGGGAGTCAAGAAGATCCGCTTCCCCGCGAGCAGCGGCATCGGCATCAAACCGGTCTCGCGCGAGGGCTCGCAGCGCCTGATGGCCGCGGCGATCGAGTACGCCTTGCGCCGCGGACGCAAGAGCATCACGCTGGTGCACAAAGGCAACATCATGAAATTCACCGAGGGGGCTTTCCGTGACTGGGGCTATCAACTCGCGCAGAGCAGATACCGCGACCAGTGCGTCACGCAGCGCGAGTCCTGGATCCTCGGCAACAAAGAGGCCAACTCAGATATCAGCGACGAAGAGAACGCCAAGCTGGTCGAACCGGGTTACGACATGTTGGCCGAGGCGAAGAAGGCCCAGGTCGTCGAGGAGGTGAAACAGACGCTGGCCTCGATCTGGTCCTCCCACGGCGACGGCAAGTGGAAGAAGCTGCTGATGGTCAAGGACGCCATCGCGGACATCACGTTGCAGCAGATCCTGACCCGCGCCAACGAGTTCGACGTGATCGCCACCATGAACCTCAACGGCGACTACGTCTCGGACGCCTTGGCGGCCCAGGTCGGCGGCATCGGCATCGCCCCGGGTGCCAACATCAACTACGAGAGTGGCCACGCCATCTTCGAGGCTACCCACGGCACCGCCCCCAAGTACGCCAACCTCGACAAGGTCAACCCCGGCTCCGTGATCCTCTCGGGTGTCCTGATGTTCGAGTACCTGGGTTGGCAGGAAGTGGCGGATCTGATTCTGCACGGCCTGGAGCGAACCATCGCGGCGAAAACGGTCACTTACGATTTCCACCGGCTGATGGAGGGCGCCACGTTGTTGAAATGCAGCGAGTTCGGCGATGCCATCGTCAAGCACATGGGCTGAACCGCGGCTACGTGCTACTCCTGGCCAGGTGGTGACAGCACGGTGGATGACCCGCGTGCCACCAGCCAAACGCCCAGCAAGACACAAACACCGCCGCCCAACGCGTTGGCCGTGATTGGTTCGTGCAGCAGCGCCGCCCCGGTGAGCAGCGCGACAAACGGCTCGAAATACAGCAAGACGCCCGTGCGTGTCGGGCCGTGCTCGCGGGTCGCCGCGAACCACAGGTAGTATGCCACGCCACTGCACAGCAGCCCCAGAAACGCGACCGACAGCAGGGCTTGATTCGTCAGCGGTCCGGTCAGCGGGCCTTCCCAGGCTGCCAACGGACACGCCAGCAGGGCCGCGACGCCCATACTGAACGTCGTTACGCGCAAGGCGCCGTTGCGGGCCATCGGCCCGACGGCGACCAGCGTGTAGGCCGTCCACGTCAAGCACGAGATCACCTGCAGCAGATCGCCGAAATGCGCCGCGGCGAAGTCGGGCGGCTCGATCACTGCCACCAGCAGGACGCCGGCGGTTCCCACGCTAACGCCTAGCCAGCCGATTGCGTGCAGGCGTTGCTGCCGCAGTAGATGTGCGCCCAGCGCGATCGTGACCGGAATGAAGCCGATGATCCAACCTGTGTGAATCGCGGTGGTGTAGCGCAGACCGACAGCCTGGAGCAACAAGTGAGTGGCCAGGATCACGCCTAGCAACGCACACGCCGGGCAATCGGCGCGCGCGGGCAGTGCCCGTCTGCCGCGGGCTTTGATCAACAACGCCAGCAACGCCGTTCCGGCCAACAGTCGCACCGCGATCAGCCCGCCGGGGCTGAGCGCCTCGAGCGCCACGCGCGTGGCCACGAACGACGCGCCCCAGACGGCGATGGCGACGAGCCCCTTGCCGGAGAATGTCTGGCGGAGCCGGTGCCGGTCGGACTGTACGTCGTCAGTCAAATAGGCGCTCCGCAAGGCCGCCGGTTATCGCTACTGTAGCTTCTCACGCCGTCTGCATCTTATCCGAGTTCTCATGGGGCTTGCGCCGCACCCACGGGGGATGAAAATCCGAGTTTACGGAGCAGCCGCGGCTCTGTTTTGGCGGGTGCGCGGGTGCCCCATCCCGTTTCGTCCGCTCAACAGGCGGACGAACTGGGTGGAGGACGGACTCGTATGCCGAGGACTGCTGAGCACTCGCATCGGTCCCCCACCCTTGGAAAGGGTGGGGCACCCGCATCGGCCCCCCAGGGTCGGATGCCGCGCCAGGTAATCCGCGCCAGCGCTCCGGAGTATTCCGACAGCCTGGTAAGCGACCGGCCAAGCCCCGCGCTCACGCTTGGGGTTCTGTTCGCCGCCCGGCGAATCGCGCGCCTGCACGCGTTGGCTAAAGGCGGCGGGCCGGTTACGCTGTGCGCAACCGCCCGGCGGGCGTACGCACCGGGCATGGCCTCTGGAAGGGAGGCGTCGCGAATGTCCCTGCTCGTCGCTGGATCGATAGGCATCGATACGGTGGAGACGCCCGGCGGGCGCGCTGACGACGTGCTCGGCGGCTCGGCCATCTATTTCGCCCTGGCGGCGTCGCTGTTCACCGAAGTGCGTGTGGTCGGCGTCGTGGGCGAAGACTTCGACATGAATCTGCTTGCGCCGCTGCGCGAGAGGCGGATCGACTTGCGGGGGATCGAAGTGCGCCCTGGCAGCAAAACGTTCCGCTGGCACGGCAAGTACTTCGGCACGATGAACGAGCGCGAGACGGTCAGCGTCGAACTGAACGTGCTGGGTGAGCAAGGCGCTCCTGTTCCGGAGGAGTTCATCGACACGCGGCTGGTGTTTCTCGCCAACACGCACCCGCAGATCCAGCGCACCTGCGCGGAACGCATGGCGAGCGCGGAACTGGTCGTCTGCGACACGATGAACCTGTGGATCGCGAACGAGCTGGAAGAGCTGCGCCGCACGCTGGGCTGCGTCCACGGTCTGGTGGCAAACGACGAGGAGGCCCGCTTGCTGACCGGGCGCAGTGACCTGGTGGGCGCCGGACGCGAAATCCTCGAGCTGGGGCCGCGCTTCGTGGTGATCAAGAAGGGAGAGCACGGGAGCCTGCTCGTCATGGACGACGACCTGTTCCTAATGCCGGCCTACCCCACAGCCCGAGTCGTTGACCCGACCGGGTGTGGTGACAGCTTCGCCGGGGCAATGATGGGTTACCTGGCGGCCAAGGGCTGGCACGATCGCGCGACGCTGCGCTCGGCGATCGCTTGCGGCACGGTCGTGGCATCGTTCGTGATCGAGTCGTTCTCGATCGAGGCCCTGGCGGCGACTACGCCGGCCGACATCAAACGCCGCACCGCCGAACTGGCCGGGATGGTGCGTTTCGACTAGAACCCATCCCAAAACCGCTCATAGGCGGGCCGGAGAAGCTCGCCGTGCGCGTTAGCAGGCCGTCTCTTGGCAACCGCTCCCTTCTACGGTCGCGGCTCTGAGGGAGTTTGGGGACAGGTTCGAGCGCGGCGGCTCGTCCGTCCAACGAAGGTCAGCGGCATTGTGAGGTGTGTCGCCGTGCGCTGCTTCATTGCCATCGAACTTGACCAGACCGTGCGGGACGTGCTGCTGCGGCTGCTGCGCGAACTGCCCCGCACGCGCGACGCGCGCTGGTGCTCGGAAGCTCAATTGCACATCACGCTCAAATTCCTGGGCGAGACTGACGCACAGACCATCGCCGGCGTGAAGGACGCCATGGCCGCCGCGGCTGAGCAGGTCGCGCCGTTCCAGATCGGTCTGAGCGGACTGGGCTGCTTCCCGGAACGACGCAGCGCACGCGTGCTCTGGTGCGGTGTCAGCGACCCCGGCAACGGGTGCGCAACCTGGCTCTCGGTCGCCGATCCCCTGCTCGCAGCCCTCGGCTTCCCGCCCGAGCCCCGCGCCTTCACGCCCCACATCACGCTCGGACGCAGCAAATCACGCACCGGCGCGAACGTGCTGTGCGCGGTGCTCGACACGGTAACGGCCCCGCCCGCCCGAGAGATGACGGTCGAGAAGATCACCCTCTTCGAAAGCCGCCTGCGACCGCAAGGCGCACAATATCTGCCCGTCGCCACGGTGCCGCTCACTGGCAATTGAGACCGAGCGGACAAATCGCTTGCCGCCACCAGGGCCGCCTTGGAGAACTCGCGCCGCAGGGTTAGCATAGCGCCCTGTTGTTGGCCCGCTCGCCGACAAGACCGCTGCACGCGGCCGGGCGCGCACCGCGCCGCGTCGATAGTGACCCGGTCCTCTGGCAGCAAGGCTCCGATGGCAAGACGCAGGCAGCACATCATCGCCGTCTACCCAGGCTCATTCGACCCGGTGACCTATGGGCACTTGGACGTCATCCGCCGGGCTTCACAGTTGTTCAATGAGTTGGTGATCGGCGTAGGCGTGAATCCGGGCAAGGAGGATTTCTTCACACAGCGCGAGCGGCTGGGCCTGCTCGAGCCCCACTTGCGCAACTTGCCCAACGTCCGCGCCGCGGCGTACTCGGGCCTGACGATCGACTTCCTGCGTCAGTGCAAAGGGCACGTGCTGGTGAAGGGCATCCGCGACGTAGCCGACCTCAGCCACGAGATCCTCCAGGCCAACGTCAACCTGACCATCGGCGGCGTCGAGACGGTCTTCTTGCTGACCAGCGACCAGTATGTGCTTACCTCCAGCACGTACATCAAGCAGATTTACGAGATGGGCGGGGAGGGCCGCGAACGAATCGAACGCATCGTCCCGTCCAACGTCGCCGAGTTGATGGCCCGTAAGCTGGAGACCGCGCGGCGGCGCCGCCGGGCCCAGAAACACAAGCTCCTCGCGAAGAAGCGGCCGTGAAGCTGTAGGATGGCACGAACGGCCCAGGCAAGCGCTCATGACACAAACCTCCAGGCAGCCACGGCCTTCATCAATCCAGCGGGGCGGTTCGCTGTGGCCGCCCGGCCGCCGAATCGGCGCTGGAATGCTGCTGGCTCTCCTTTGCGCAGCGGCGGCCGCACAGCCGGCTGACCATCAGCCGCCCGACCCACAACTCGCCCGCCTGGTGGAGCAGATCACGCGCGGCGATGAGGATGAAGCGAAAGACGCGGCCGATCTTCTGATCGAGCGCGTCATCGGACCGGTCGCCGCCGCCTTGGGCTCGATCGAGGCGCGGCCCACTGCTGAGCAGCAGCGTCTGCGTCGCGTGCTGGCCCGTCTGAACGCGGCTCTGCGCATCCGCCTGGTGCGCCTGGACCTTCCGGAAGCAGAGCGGAAGCTGCTGGACGAATTCGCCGCGCACTACCCAGAACTCGTGGAGCGCCTGTTCGACGACGACTGGCGCCGCCGGCTGGCCGCGGTGCAGCAGATTCCCGTGGAGCCGGGCACGGGCGCGAGCGTGCTGGTCGTGCTGAAAGTCAATGACGCCGACGCCGACGTAGCCGAGGCCGCGCTGGATTCGGCCGCCGCCTTGGCCGACGAAGTCGTGGTCCGTGGGCTGACCCGCTTTGTGCACGACGCCACCGAGGCCCTGCGGACCGGCTACTACGGCCCGCACGAACAGGACGTGGCCATGGTCGTGTCGCTGTACATCGCGCGCTCGATCGAGATCCTCGGGCAGACCAAGGCCAGCGCCAGCGTGCCCGTGATTGTGGCGGCGACGCGCTACCTGGCCCGCTCGCCCTATGGCGTCGTTTTCGATCTGCCCAAGGCTGCCGACGCGCTGGCCCAAATCGGCGAGGAAGAAGCCGTGCCGGTGTTGCTCGAGTTCCTCGGCCAGCGCCGCGTACACGTGCACCAGCGCGTCGATCGCAAGACGCTGCTGACTCAGACCGAGGGCGATGCGGTCCTGCTGAGCATTCTGCGAATCTACCGCCTGCCGCCGGAGCAGTTCGGGTTACAGACGGGCCCGCCACCGCAGTCTGTGGCCGGTTTCCCGGACCACGCGGCGCAGCAGGCGGGGCATGAGGCCTTTCTGCGCTGGCACGAGGAGAACGCCCACAAGCCCCGCGCCGCCCGACAGGTCTCGAGTTCACGACCCGCAAGGAGAGAATGAATGCACCATCCCAGGCAGCCAGGTCTCCACTTGCGCAGCGGGGCGGTGCGCCCGCGCGTCGTGCTGCTTTGCACATTGGTGTTCATGGTGCTGGGGACACTGCTATTCTGGGTCTCGCCGTGGCTGCTGCCCGTGAGCATTGTCGAAGGACCGCTGGTACAGCAGGCTACCGAAGACGGCGTTACGCTGGTGTGGTTCACGTCGCGCCCGGCGGAGTGCGCGGTGGCCATCGACGCCGACCAAGGGCCGCACGTCTTCCCGGTGCAGAGCGCCGGCTGCCGACATTGCGCGCAGATTAGCGAACTCTCTCCCGGCCACGCGTACCCCTACCGTATCCACGTTGACCAACGGAATCTGGCCGAGGCTACGTTCTACACCAACAAGCCCGCCGGCGAACCCTTCAGCTTCATCGTCTTCGGCGATAGCGGCATGGCCAGCGCTGAGCAGTACCTCCTGGCCGCGGACATGGCCCGCGTGCCGGCCGATTTCGTGCTGCACACCGGCGACCTGGTGTACGGCCGCGGCGAGCGCAGCAAGTACCGCAAGCGTTTCTTCCTGCCTTACCGCCAAATCATCTGCCAGGTTGCCTTCTGGCCATCGCTGGGCAACCACGACGTAAGCAAGCCGGATTTCGGCGCCCCCTACATCGGGGTTTTCCAGTTGCCGGAAAACGGCCCGGCCGACCTGCCACCCGAGCGTAACTACTGGTTCGATTACGCCTCCGCCCGGATTGCCATCATCGACAGCAACATCGATTTGCCCGGACTACGCGACGCCGTCGCCCCCTGGCTTGAAGAGGTCATGGCGAGCGAAGAGCCGCGCTGGAAGTTCGCCGTCCTGCATCACCCACCCTATACGGGTGGTGCGTATGAGCCCGACGAACGGATTCAGCAGGCGCTGGTACCAACGTTCGAGATGGCCAGTCTGGATATGGTCTTCGTCGGCCATGACCACATGTACCAGCGGACCTATCCGATTCTCGTCGATCAGGTCGTCCCGCCGGGCCGCGGGGTCGTGTACATCGTGACCGGGGCGGGCGGCGCGCGGCTGTACGACGCGAAGCCGCCCGGAGAGCGTCCCACCTACGTCGCGGCCCTGCACAACGAGATCCACAGCTTCACACACGTCGCGATCGACGGGGACATGTTGTCGCTGCGGCAAATCGCTCTGGGGGGCGATGTGCTTGACACGTGGGAATACCACAAGGAGCCCGCCCCTGCGGCGGAGACGCCCTGAGAGTGGCGCCGGCTACTCCTGCTCCGGCTCACCCCAGATGGGCAACCCGTCCTCCGGCAGCGCGCCCAGCGCCTGGGCCACGCGGTTGATATAGTTGAAGTACGCGATGACCTGCACCGCGTCGAGGATCGCCTCGTCCTTCCAACCCGCCTCACGTAACTCCGCAAGGTCAGCTTCCTGCGCAGCCGCGGGTGTCCGCGTCAGCTTCTCAGCCAGCAGCAGCAAGCACCGCAGCGCCGGTGACAAATCACACTGGCGCCAGTCGGTCACGGCACGGTGAACGAAGCCATCGAGCGCGTCGTTGTCCGGCGGCACTGAGGCCCCGCTTAAGCTGCTCCAATCCTGCGCGACCTCAGCCCGGAGGTCGTTGGCGTGCGCCTGCGTTCAGTAACGGCAGCCATTGGTGACGCTCACAACGGTGGCCAGCAGCTCGCGTTGCGCGCGTGACAGCGGCGAGGGGCGAGACATCGCCGCTTGATAGAAGGCCGTCGAAGCGCGCAGAGTGTGCGGATTGAGGCTCATTACCCGTGTGATGTCGAACACGCGTCCGGCCCTTTCGTGGGCAGCGCGGTATATGACCTTCAGCAGCCCTGTGGCCTCGTCGTCGGCAACGGTCTTAATCCAGGCCATCCTGGCATCCTCCGGGGCTGGCGCCACGCACGATGACTGCTCAGCGCATCTCCATCTGTATCCGTATGTCATGGCGCGGCAACTCGTCCAGGAACTGCTGCGCCGGAACCGATTTCTCGAGCGGCTGCGCCCCCGGCGATACCAACCCGCGCGCCTGCATGTGGGCCACCACGGCCGCCGGGAAGGCCGTGCTGCGCTCCATGGCCGTGAACCCGGTCGCTTCGTCATGGTGATCGAGCAGGTCGTATTGTAGCGTGCGCGGCCGACCTTCGTGGCGGCCGCTGACGGTTGTGCGCAGCACTACCAGATCGTGCACGTCGGGAAAGCGCAAGCGCTCCTCCATCAGGCTTCGCAGCATTGCCTTGGGTTCCAGCACGGTCCCATCAGACAGCGCCACCCGCTGCTCGAAGCACCCCAGCTCAAACAACGCTCGCACGATGGCGAAGTGCCCCGGGTAGCGCACCGTCTTGTAGTCGTACGCCTGCAACCGCCCCAGGTAGGACAACGGACACGTGCTCGTGCCACCGGACGTGACCGCCGCCTCGCAGCGTCCAGCCGGAGCGGGGAACTCAATCTCCTCCACCTCGGTCAAGGCTGGTATCTCGACCAGACGGCCGTCGCGCAGGAACTCGCCGAACCCGCTGTACTCGTTGAGCAGTCCTTGGAAATTGAAGACCAGCTTCAATCCCAGCGGTCCCACCGGCCGGACCGGCAAGCCGCCACAGCGAATATGCACCTCTTGCGGCTCTTCGAGCGTCTGAACTCCGTGGGCGGCGAGGTGGTTGCCCAACCCGGGCGCCAGGCCGCAGTCCGGAACGATGCTGACGCCGGCAGCCACCGCCTGCGCGTGCCGTTCGAGTTGCCGCTGCACGACGGCGGTGTTCCCACCGAGGTCACAGAACGACGCGCCGGCGGCGACGGCCGCGTCGGTCAGCTCAACGTTGAACCGGTACGGCGCCGCGGAAACGACGACATCAGCGCCCGTGATCGTCTGCGCCACTTCGGCCGGCCGGGCCGCGTCGCACGGCGCGGGGGAGAATATGCCAGCCCGCTCTGGCAGGAGTGCCGTCAGGCGCGCGACGGCAGCCTGGGCAACGCGCTCGTCGGCGTCGGCCAATACCACCTGTCCCGCCCTGCAGTTCCGGGCGAGATCGTAGGCCAAGGCACCTCCCTGACGACCCGCCCCCAGCACAACATACTTATACGCCACTGCTACCTCCTGATCAGGCAGTCCATCCCGGCCAGCTTCACTGGGGCCGGTCACAGCTCCCAAAGCCCGCGCGCAGCCGTTCGAAGCTCTGATTCGACGGCAAGGGTGGCGGCGTCAGGTACGCCCACGCCACACTTCCTCCGCTACGCCCGAGGCCTTGTTCTGCACGCGCGCCATCACGAAGAACAAGTCGGACAGGCGGTTGACGTAAGCCAGCACCTCGGGCCGCACAGCCTCCTGCTCGGACAGGGCGACAATGGTGCATTCGGCTCGGCGGCAGACCGTGCGGCTGAGGTGCAGTTGGGCCGCCACGGGACACCCGCCCGGGAGGATGAAGTTCTTCAGCGGCTCCAGCGGCTGGTCGAGCGTATCCAGTACTCGTTCCAGGGCTTGCACATGGGCGCTGCCGATTCGTGGTCCTGGTCGGGCAGACGTCTCCGATCCAGGGTTGCTCAACTCGGCGCCGAGCTCGAAGAGCCCGGTTTGTATGTCGTGCAGAGGGCCCGTGAGTTCAGCGGTCGCCCCCAGCGCCAGGACAACACCCACATGAGCATTCAACTCGTCGACACTGCCATACGCCTCGACGCGCAGGACCGCCTTGGAAACACGCCGGCCCGAACCCAGGCCGGTTGTGCCCACGTCGCCTGTGCGCGTGTAGATCTTGCTTTTGCGTGGCATGTCTGCTCCTCACCACGGGTTGCTCGGGGCAGCGCCGGACACCGGCAGGGCCGTACCCGCCGGTTATCCGACCGAAACGTCGGCGGCGCGCTGCCCGGCGATGTCTACTCTAGCAGCGCACCATTCAGTCCGAAACGGCGGGCCAGATGCCCGCTGGACCGTTTGAGGCGAATATCGGAATCACGCACTAGCGCTCGCGGCCCTGATACAAGGCGGCGTGTTTTTTTCCCCACAGTTAGCCGATGTTTCCTACGCTACATGTGGGCGCTCGCCAAGACCGGTTCGCCCCGGCACAGGCGCCCGGAGTCCGATCAGCGATCCAGCAAAACCTGACAGCCTGGCGGAGGTTCGCCATGGATGAGTGGAAACGCACTTTTGCCCAGAAGCTGACCAGAGCGCAGAACCAGTGGGTGCGCCGCTTCGAAGACGTGCTCGACGACACGATCGCCCCGGTTTTCGGCGAGATCACGAAATTCGTCGATAATCACGGCTTCCAGGTCTCAACGCCGCTGTGCGAAGAGGGTCGGCGATCGTTCAAATTCGAACTGGCCGAGAATGCGTACCTGCTGATCATCTTCCGGTCGACCGGCGTCGGCGAATTCGAGCTCCGCAGCGAGTGCTTCGTACCCGGCTGCGAGCCGGTGCTCGATCGCTCGGTGGCCCGCGTACCGGAAGTGGACAGCGCCTGGGCGGAGAAGCAGTTCCAGGGCGCGCTCGACACGTTCGTCGAGCTGTTGTCCGGATCAGTACCCGAGCCAGTTCAGGAAGTCGTGGTGTTATAGAGCGGCTCCTGAACGCGACGCGGCCGCCGCGTTCTGCGACATACACCTCCACTGACCGCGCGGCCGCCCGCCCTGACGGCCACAGCGCTGCCGTTGGCAGCGCCTGCGCAGTGCAGCTCCCCCCGCAACGGCAACTTCCGTCACTCAGTGCGCAACTGCGGCACCCCGCGCTGGTATAACTACTCGGACTGGACGGACGGCCGCCGAGCGCTCGTTGCTGCGCCGGCTGGCCGGGTCATCGAGGAGGCGCGGGATGCGAAACGAGCAAGCCTGGAGACTGTCGGCGAGAGTCTGGGTTGTGGCGTTGGTGCTGCTGCTGGCGGCCGGCTGCGAAGGACCTTCGTCCCCCGGCCCGCGAACACCAGTCGTGGACTCGGCGCCCCACGGGCCGCGACAGAAGGCCGACACGAGACCGGGCGAGCCGCCGGCGGCACCGAGCCCGGAGGGTGGTGTCGGCCAGTCCCGCGCTGCCGACCAGCCGCCAGACGCTCCCGCGAGTGATGACGAGCAGGCGAAAGAGGATGAACAGCGCATCCCCGACTACGTCACCGTGTTGGAGCGTTTTCAGCGGGGCGACCCGGTGACCGTTCACGCGCAGACGACTGCTCCGGTCCGGCTCGTGATAGAGACCGAGAATGTCCGCCGCCTGCGCATCGATCGCCGGCTGTTGAAGCTGGACCGCAACGGCAGCATAGTCCTGCGCCTCGACGGCCAGGGAATCGAGTGGACGCCGCGTTGGCAGACTGTCGAATTCGAACGCTCGCCCAGCGGGGCCTGGACACCTGTGAAAAAGATCGAGCCCTGACGATGCCGGCCGATGACACGCCCTACGTCTCGCGCGGCGGCCAGAAGCTGGCGGCGGCTCTGCACGGCGCCGCCCTGGATGTCTCCGGGTGGATTTGTGCCGACTTTGGCAGCCATGCGGGCGGGTTCGTCGAATGCCTCCTGCGGCACGGAGCCGCGCGCGTCTACGCTGTCGAACCCGGCTACGGCGTTCTCGACTGCCGGCTGCGCGCCGATGCCCGCGTCCGCGTCCACGAGCGCACCAATGCGCTCAGCTTCACGACACCCGAGCCGTGTGATCTCGTCACGATCGACGTTGGTTGGACAGCGCAGCGTCTGATCCTGCCCGCCGCCCGCCGCTGCCTGAAGCCTGACACGGGTTGCGTGATCACGCTGGTCAAGCCGCAATACGAGGCACCCAAGGACTGGCTGCGCGGCGGCGTATTGCCGGCAGAACGACTCGACGAAGTGCTGGCTGTTTGCCGTACAGATGCACACGAGCTCGGCTGGCGCATCGTCAACGAGATTGAAAGCCCCCTACGCGGCCACGGCGGAAACGTGGAGCGTCTTTGGTTCCTGCGATCAGTCTGATCGCAGGAATCGTCGCCCGTAGGAACCCCCGCCGCCCGTACCCGCCACGATCACGACCCGTTACACTACTGACACCATGGACAGGCCGCTTGCGCCCGAACAGTGCCGTCGCCTACTGGTGGTGATCCCGAGCTGGGCCGGGGACGTGGTTCTGGCCACGCCCGTGCTGGCGGCGCTGCGCGCCCATTTCCGCCAGGCCCGCATCACCTTCCTGATGCGGCGCTACGTGGAAGAGATTGTAGCCGGCGGAGATTGGCACGACTCGGCCGCCCACTGGCCCAGTCAGAGCGGCCCGAAGAGCGTCCTGCGGTTGGCCGGGCGGCTGCGCATGGAGCGCTTCGATCTGGCGCTGCTGCTGACCAACTCGTTTCGCTCCGCCCTGGTGGCCTGGTGGGCCCGCGTACCACGCCGGGTCGGTTATCGCCGCGACGCGCGCGGCTGGATGCTGACCGACCGGCTCAAACCGTTTAAGCGCGACGGCGAATTCGTCCCCGCGCCCGTCCTGGCCTACTACGCCCGCTTGGCCGAGCACATCGGCTGCCCGGTCATGGACATGAAGCTGCGGCTCGGCATCACTCCCGAGCAGGAGCGCCAGGGGGCCGAGCTAATGGATCACTACGGCATCGGGCGCGAACGGCCCTACGCGGTAGTCAACCCCGGGGCGGCGTACGGCGCTGCCAAGTGCTGGCTGCCCGACCGCTTCGCCGAGCTATGCGACCGGCTGGTCGCGGAGCGCGGCTTGCAGCCGGTGCTCGTGGGCGCGCCGCGCGAGGTGCCGCTGCTGGCTGATATCGCGGAAAAAGCCGCGGTCGATGTGGTTTGCTGCGCCGACCCGGGGACGACGTTGGGCTCGTTGAAGCCGCTGGTGCGTGACGCGGCGCTGCTGGTGTGCAACGATACGGGGCCACGGCACTATGGCAACGCGTTCGGCGTTCCGACCGTGACCATCTTCGGGCCCACGCACCAAGCGTGGACGGATACCGACTACGCGGATGAGGTGAAGCTCCAGATGCCGGTAGGGTGCGGTCCCTGCCAATTGCGCACCTGCCCGATCGATCTGCGCTGCATGACGGCCATTACTACGGAACTCGTGATGGGGGCCATCGCCGATCTGCTGGATGGCCGGCAGCCGACCACCGAACCGCCGAGCGTGCCGGCGGGCGCGAGCGCCCTACCGCCGGAGCAGCCGGCACCGGGGCAGCAGTTCTTCAGATTGGAAATGTAGCGCATGTTGCATGCCGACTTCATCCGTACCGACCCGGCCTACCGCGCCACCCTGCACGCGCGCGGGCTCGACGACGTCAGCGAGTTCCTGACCCGCGTCGCTGGGCGCGTCGCCGCCTGGAGCCGCACCACCGACACGCTCCACGTCCCGGGCGCGGACGGCGAACCGGGCTTCTATCTGAAACGCTATTTCTATCCCCGTTGGCGCAACCGCCTCCGCGGCATGCTGCGCGGCACGTTCTTTGGCGCCCACCGCGGGCAAGCGGAGTACCGGGCTCTGAACACGATGCTGGCCCTGGGGATCTCGGCCGTCCGGCCGGTTGCCTTTGGCAGCCGGAGGGTCGGCAATTTCGTCACCGCTTGTTTTCTGATCACAGAGGAGGTCCCAGGGGCCTGCAACCTGACTACCTTCGCGCGCGATGCTCTGACCGGGCGCCAATCGGTAACGCGGCCGCAGCGGCTGGCCATGGTGCGCCGCCTCGCCGCCCAGGTGGCCGTGATGCACGCCAGCCGCTTCGCGCACGGGCAGTTGTTTTGGCGCAACGTGCTGGTGCGCACGGGGCCGGACGGCACACCCGAGTTCTTCTTCCTCGACGCCCAGCCGCCGCGCCGCTGGCCGTTCCTGAGCCGCAATGGGCACTGGTGGCTACGCGAGTTGAGCCACCTGGCGACCTCCGCCATCCCGTTCACGACGCGCACCGAGCGGCTGCGTTTCTTGCTGGCGTATTTCAACGCGCGCCGCCTCACTCCCGAGATCAAGGCGCACACGCGGGAAATCGAGCGGCAGGCCCAGCGTTGGCGACGTCACGAGTTGCGGCGCATCAAGATGAACGACCTGTTCGAGGAATGGAACCGGCAACTCGCAACCGACCAGGCCCAGACCGCGGCCAAGCGTCCGGGGCCCGGCCGCCGCGACTTGGCGGGCGACGGGACCCCGGAGGACATCTCGTGATCGCACACGACGAGGTGGCACCAGGCTGGCAGAACCGCTTGGCCGCACTGGGGCTGAACCGGATCGCCGACCTGCTCCACCAGCCGCTCGGCAACGGCGCGCTGCCTGGGTGCTGGGAGGCGCTGTGCAAGCCCGGGCTCGGCGGCCGCCAGCGCTGGCGCTGGGTGCTCGACCAGGGGCACGACGGTGCGACGGTTTATCTGAAACGCTACACGCAGACCCCGTTGAGCGCCCAGCTCGATCGCATTCGCCGCCAGAGCGCCCGGCACAGCCGGGCTTCGTGGGAGTATCAGCAGTCGTTGCGGCTGACGAAGGCACACATCCCGGTCCCGCGCGCGGTCGGGTTTGCGGAGGAGATGCGCGGCTTGCTCGAACGGCGCAGCGTAGTACTGCTCGAACAGGCCGAGGGCGACGGCTTCGATCGCGTCTGGACCCGGGCCGAACGGGACGGCGCGGCGGTCGCGCGCGGGCTGGCCCGGCACGACATCGCCGCTCGCCTGGGGCGGTTTATCGCCGCCTTCCACCAGACTGGTTTCTGTCATCGCGATCTTTATCTCTGTCACGTGTTTGTCCGGCTGGACCGCGCCGGGCGGCAGCCCCCGCGTTTCACCCTGATTGACCTGGCGCGCACGCACCGGCCCCGCTGGCGGCGGGCGCGCTGGATCATCAAGGATCTCTCACAACTGGACTGCTCGGCGCGGCAGATCGGCGCCTCGCGAACGGACCGCCTGCGCTGCCTGCTGGCCTACCTGGGCCTGGGAACCGATGCGCGCCGCGTGCACTGGTACGCCCACCGCATTGTGCGCAAAAGCAGCCAGATTCTGCGGCGCATCGAGCGCAGAAGTTCGAGCGGCCCAAAGAAGACAAACTGACGGCAAGCCATGAAAGTTGCGCTCGTGCAGGAACATATCGATCCTCGCCGCGGCGGGGCGGAAACGTCCACGCTGGAAATGGCCCGCCACCTGGCCGCGCGCGGCCTGGACGTCACGGTCGTGTGTAGTGCGTCCAGCGCGGCGGAAACCGAACGGGTTCCGAAATCCGCCTACAACGTGCACCCTCTTTCCATCCCGGGTACTTCGCGCACGCAGCGCACGATCAGTTTCGTAAGCGCGGCGGACCAGTTCTGCCGGATGGCGGGATTTGACGTCGTGCATGCCGTCACGCCGTGCTTATCCGCGAGTATCTACCAGCCGCGCGGCGGCACGTACGTAGAGACGGTGCGGCGCAGCGTGAGGTTGGGGCGGTCGCCCGTGGGGCGCCTGCTCAAGTGGGTAGGACGGCGCTTCAACCAGCGGCAGCGCTTCCTGTTGCTGCTCGAGCGTGAGCTGCTGAACGGCACTCCGCCACCCTACGTGGCTTGTGTCTCGGACTATGTGCGGCGCCAGGTGGAAGCTGACTTTGCGCTGCCCGCGGACCGGCTGCGCGTAGTCTTCAACGGCGTTGATATCGAGCCGCTTCCGGAGGAAGAGGCCGCCCTGGAGCGCGCGGCGTTTCGCCAGCAGTGCCGGGTCTCGGATCAGCAGCCACTGGTACTGTTCGTCGCGCACAACTTCAAGCTGAAAGGGCTGGCGGAGCTGATCCGCGCTACGGCCACTCCGACCGGCCGGGCCACCGACTGGGTCGCAGTCGTCGCCGGTCGTGATGCCCCGCAGCGCTACCAGCGCCTGGCCGCGCGCCTGCACATCACCGAGCGTCTCCGCTTTGTCGGGACGGACACGCCGATCCGGGTGCTCTACGCGGCGGCGGACGCGCTGGCCCATCCGACGTGGTATGACCCATGCAGCCGCGTCGTCCTCGAAGCCCTCTCCGTCGGCTTGCCGGTGGCAACCACGCGTTACAACGGCGCGGCGGAAGCGCTCGCGGGTAAGCTGCACGGCGAAGTGTTGGACGACCCCGGCCACGCGGAACGCCTCGCCGGGGCGATCCAACGCTGCCTCGATCCGGAGTTGAGCCGCGCCTGCCGCGGTGCGGCCGCCGGACTGCGCGAGCGGCTTTCGATGGCCCGACACGCGCGCGAGCTGCACGCGCTCTACGAGGACGTCCTCGCGGAGAGGTCACGGGCGGCGGCGGGCGAACGACCGGTGCAGTTCTCGGAGGGTGCCCGCTGATGCCATAGCAACCAGCCGACGATGTGTTCCAGCATGGCGCCGAATGTTACGACGCCATGGTTGACTGGGAGCGGCGCCTGGCGAACGAGACGCCGTTCTACCGCCGATTGTTCGATGAGGTGGGGGCGCGTCGTGTCCTGGATGTCGCCTGTGGCACCGGCCATCACGCCGCCCTGTTCTGCACTTGGGGCTTGGAGGTGGAGGGTGCCGACGTCAGCCCGGCGATGCTGGCCCGCTGCCGGACGTTGCACGGGGAATCGGAGAAGCTGCATTGGATCGAACGTTCCTTCGATCAAGCTCCGAAGGCTGGCGGGATCTTCGACGCCGTTATCTGTGTCGGCAACTCGCTATCGACGGTTGCCGACCTGTCCGCCGCGGGACGCGTTCTGGCCGCGATGTTGGCGGCCCTGTGGCCCGGGGGGGCTGGCGTGGTACAGGTGCTCAACCTCTGGCGCCTGGCCGAGGGCCAGACCCAGTGGCAGAAGTGCAAGCGCACGCAGGCCGGCGGTGGCGACCGCATAATCCTCAAGGGTATTCGTCGCGTCGGAACCAGAGGCTTCGTCGACGTCGCGGACCTGAAGCTGGTGGGCGGGGACGTCGAGCCGGCATTTCGCGCGGCGACCCTGCTCGCGCTGGAAGCCGATGATCTGCGGGCCGCTGCGCTGCTGGGCGGCGCGGCCGAACCCTCGTTTTTCGGCGGCTATCACCACGAGCCGTACGAACGCGCGCACAGCCCGGACCTGATCATGGTCTGCCGAAAGTGCTGTGCGTGAGCAGGTTCGTCCTAACGCCGGGCCCGCATTCAGGCCTGAGCCGGGCCAGGGACAGACGTGCGAAACACGCTCTAACCCACAATCATGTTATCCAGGGCCCGCTTGGGTACATGGTGGACGCCATCCGCGTCGCGCCAGTACTCGATTCCACCGGTGGGGCCGACCGACTCCAGCACAACCTGCTCGGCGGGGTGTCCCAGTGCCAGGACCAGCAGTATTTCGTAGCACTCCGGGATTTCGAGCGCTGCGCGGAGTTCGTCGCGCTTGATCGAGCCGATCATGCAGCCCCCCAAGCCGCGTTCGGTGGCCCCGAGCAGGATGCTCTGCGCCGCAATGCCGTGGTCGCAGCCGAATGAGCGGGCGATGCGAGTGTCGCCGAGGATAATCACGTACGCCGTCGGCCGCTGGCCCGGGACCGGGCCGGGCCAGTCTTTCAGGTAGCCCGCCCAGGCTAGGTGCGGGAAGATTAGCCCATTGCGTTGCGGGGTGTTCGATAGCATGTACTTCAACGGCTGCCAGTTCGCAGCCGAGGCTGAGCACCGCGCCAGGTCGACCAGCTCGCGCAGAGTCGCGCGTTCCACGGGGGTGTGTTCGTCGAAGCGCCGGTAGCTGCGATTCTTCAGAATCAGTTCTCGCATCATCCTGATGTCCCACTCGTGTGCTGACCGGCCGCCGCCCAGGCGGTCTACTGCTGGACCAGCGCCGTCAGGCCGTGCAGATCCTCGAACTCGTAGTCCGGTTCGTAGGCGCCAATGTCGTGTATGCGGTGAGCGCGGTTGATCCAGCCGCTGCGCAGGCCCGCGACCAGCGCCCCGCCCACATCGCTGTGCAGCGAGTCACCGACGTGGATGACCCGCTCGCGGCGCCAGCCGGTAAGCTCGAGCGCTGCCTCGAAAATGCGGCGGTCCGGCTTGTAGTAGCGCACGTCTTCCGAAGTCACGACCTGCGCGACTTCGATGTTGTGGGCGGCCAGTCCCGCGCTGGCATCGGCGTGGTCGGCGTTTGAGACGATGCAGATGGGCAGCGGAAACTCCGCGATGAAACTGGGCACGTCCGATTGCAGGGGCGGATTCTGCCAGTACTGCGAAAGCTGCTCGACATACGGCGTCGGATCGACCATGACGCCCAGTCGGGACATGGTCGCGCGCAGCGTCTTGACCTCGACGTCGAAGAGTGTCAGGAAGTCGGCGCCGTTGCAGAAATCGAGGGCGTGAAAGAACCGCTCACCCCACGTGATACTCAGCTCGTGGGCGGAGATGCGTGCGCCCGTATCCGCGATGATCCGCCGGCAGACAGTCTCGACGGCCAGACGGTCGCCCGTGGTAATCGTCCCGTACATGTCGAGGAAGACGCCGTCCAGTTCCAAGGGACCCTCCACGGGACGGCCCATCCGTCCCGGATGAAGCTCGCCAGCGGCCAACGTGTGTTCAGGTGCTGCTCGGCATCCCCGACGCGGCCTGCTGACACAGGAACAGCACCGCCATCCGCACCGCCAGCCCGTTCGTGACTTGGCGCAGGATGCTGGAATTGGGCCCGTCGGCCACGTCGGCCGCCAGTTCGATGCCACGGTTGACCGGCCCCGGATGCATGATCAGCACGTCCGGCTTGCAGCGGGTGAGGCGTTCGCTGTTCATGCCGAACAGCCGCACGTACTCGCGCAGTGATGGGAGCACGTTGCTCGAAATCCGCTCCTGCTGGATGCGGAGCATGCTAATCACGTCCATTTCCGGCAAGATGGCGTCGAAGTCGTGCGCCACACGGGCACCCAACTGCTCGAACGAGTCCGGCACGAGCGTCGGCGGACCGACGAACGTGACCTTGGCCCCCAGCTTCTGCAAGCCGCGCAGGTTCGAGCGGGCCACGCGTGAGTGGGCTATGTCCCCCACGATGGCCACGTTCAGCCCCTCGATGCGTTTCTTGATTTCGCGGATCGTAAACAAGTCGAGCAGGGCTTGGGTCGGATGGGCGTGCTGGCCGTCGCCGGCATTGACAACGCAGCAATCGACAGTCTGGGTGAGGTCCTTGGCCGCCCCGGCGGCCGGGTGCCGGACGACCATGATATCGACCCCCATGGCCTCGATGTTGCGGGCCGTATCGCGCAGCGACTCGCCCTTGGCGGTCGAGGAGGTCTTGGCAGAGAAGTCGATCACGTCGGCCGAGAGCCGCTGGGCCGCCAGCGTGAAGCTCATCCGCGTGCGTGTGCTCTCCTCGAAGAACATGTTGACCACCACGCGCCCGCGCAGGGCGGGCACTTTCTTGACGCTCCGCGTGGAGACCTCCTTGAAGCTCTCGGCGGTGTCGAGGACGTAGAGGATCTCCTCGCGGCTGAGTTCTCCCAACCCCAGCAGATGCTTGCGCGTCCAGACCGGTGTTTCGGTGGCTGTTGGCGTCATACCAGCTCGACCTCATCCACTCCGTCAACCTCGACCAGCTTGACGTGCACGATGTTTTGCGGATTTGTGTCGGCGCGTAGCCCAACAAAATCAGGTTGGATGGGCAACTCCCGCAGCCCGCGGTCGACCAACACGGCCAGCCGGATCGCCTTCGGCCGGCCCAGGTCCGTCAGCGCGTCGAGGGCTGCCCGCACCGAGCGCCCGGTAAACAGGACATCGTCGACCAGCACCAGCCACGTATCGGTCAGGTCGAAATCGATCTCCGTCCCGCGCACCACGGCGGCCGGCCCGATCGTGGTCAAGTCGTCGCGGTACAGCGTGATATCCAGGGCGCCGTAGTGCTGCGCCGGCACGCCGGCCTCAACCAGAAGTGGCAGCAGCCGCCGCCCCAGCACCTCGCCCCGCCGACGAATCCCGACCACCGCCACCGGACAGTCGCCGGGCGCCTCGGCCGCGATGTGCCGTGCCAGCCGCCCCAGGGAGGCCTGTAGTCCCACGCTATCTAGCAACTGTGACATGCCCCATAAGCTAACCAGATCGGCGACGCCGGGAAAGCCACCCGGGGCACGATCTTCCTGTTTCCGGTTTGGCCCCTTTTCCGCTACCATGCATGGTCTTTGACTAGACTGCCGCTCCGCAAGAGCGAGCACTTTTCCGTGGAGAACCCCATGAGCGACAAGGGACTGATTCGGCCGCACGGCGGCACACTCGTCAATCTGATCGTGAAAGCCCCCCGCCAAACGGAGCTGGAGGCGGCAGCCAAGAAGATGTTGCGCCTGAAACTGCCGGATCGCGAGCAATGCGATCTGGAACTGATGTCAGTGGGGGCCTTGAGCCCGCTGATCACATTCATGAACGAGGCCGATTTCCACAGCGTCTGCGACAACATCAGGTTGGCCAACGGATTGGTGTGGGGCGCTCCGGCCACCTGCTCGGTCGACAAGGCCACCGCCGCGAAGCTCGACATCGGTCAGCCTGTGGCGCTGACCGACGAACAGGACCGCACTTTGGCAGTGCTCACGGTCCAGGAGAAGTATGCCCACGATAAGACCAAGGAGGCCGAGAAAGCGTACGGGACGACCGACGACGCCCATCCCGGCGTGGCGGTGGTGATGTCTCAGGGTGATGTGTGTTTGTCCGGTCCGCTCGAGGTGCTCACGCCGCGCTACGAGCCCGAGTTCACCAAGTACCGCCTGACACCCACACAGACGCGCGCGGCCTTCACCGAGCGCGGCTGGAAGACGGTGGTCGCGTTCCAGACGCGCAACCCGATCCACCGGGCCCACGAATACATCACCAAGTGCGCGATGGAAATCGTGGACGGCCTGCTGATTCACCCGCTGGTCGGACAAACGCAGAAGGGCGACATCCCCGCCGACGTGCGCATGCGCTGCTACGAGACCCTGATCGAAAAGTACTACAGCTCCGAGCACACCATGATGTCGGTCCTGCCGGCGGCGATGCGCTACGCCGGCCCACGCGAGGCCATCCTGCACGTGATGATGCGCAAGAACTACGGCGTGACGCACTTCATCGTCGGTCGCGATCATGCCGGCGTCGGCACATACTATGGCACTTACGACGCCCAGCGCATCTTCGACCAGTTCGAGCCGGACGAGATCGGCGTCACGCCGCTCAAATTCGAGCACAGCTTCTGGTGCAAGAAATCGGGTGCCATGGCCTCGAACAAGACCACGAATAGCGCCCCCGAGGAGCGCGTGTTCCTCTCGGGTACGAAGGTGCGCGAGATGCTCACCCAGGGCAAGCGGCCCCCCGCCGAGTTCACCCGCCCGGAGATCGCCGACATCCTCATCGCGGCGATGCGGGAGAACGGATGAGCACACCGCGCACGGCGGTAACCGATGTAGCGCTGGTTCCGCCGGAACTCTGCGAGGCCATTCGCGCGGCGAAGCGGGTTGGCTTGGCCGGTCACGTGACGCCCGACGCCGATTGCATCGGCACACTCGGGGCGCTATGGCTGGCCCTGCCCGAACTGGGCATCCAAGCGTTCGTGGCGATGCCGGAGGGTTCGGTCGCCCGCAAGCTGCAATACCTGGTGAAACAAGCTGGGCTGGAGTTTGCATCCACCGAGCAGTTGGCCGAGTGCGACTTGGTTGTGGTGCTCGACACCGCCAAGCAGCGCCGGGCTAATATCGACGGCAAGCTCGACGCCCTGCCCGGCGTGCCGGTGCTCAACATCGACCACCACGCCACCAACGTCGGCTTCGGCCAGTGGAATTGGATCGACGGCGGTGCGAGCAGCACGGCGGAGTTGATCTACCTGCTGCTGCGGGCCCTCGGCTGCCAGATCACGCCCACCATCGCCACGCTGCTCTACGCCGGTATTCACGGCGATACGCAGGGATTCTCGCTCTCGAACACCACCCCGCGCAGCCTCGCGGTCGCACATGAGCTGGCCGAGGCGGGCGCCCGCATTGTCGAGTTGTGCGAGCGGCTGAACCGCAGCCGTAGCCGCAGCGAGTTTGATCTGCTCAAGGTCATCTACGCCAATACGTGCGTCAGCGACGATGGCCAGCTGGCCTGGAGCACGGCTTCCTACGACGAGATCCACGGGGCCGGCTGTTGTGCCGAAGACATCGACGATCAGGTCGAGGTCCCCCGCTCGGTCGAGGGCAGCCGCGTTGTGATCCTCTTCAGCGAAGGCCACCAGGGCAAGGTGCGCATGAACTTCCGCGGCGAGCGCGGCGTCTCGGTCCTCGAACTGGCCAAGCAATTCGACGGCGGCGGCCATCACGCCAGCGCCGGCGCCATCCTGGACGGCCCCATCGCCGAGATCGTCGAGCGCGTGCTGCCCGCGGCACGCGCCTTCGTCGCCGCCCTGCCGCCGGAAGAGGAAGAGTAGCCGCCGCGCCGCGGCTACAGGTTGTTCCTGATGTAGTCCAGGCGCATATTCACGAAGTGCCGCCAGCCGTGGCCGAGCCCGTGGCGGTCGCGGGGGTAGATCATCAGATCGAACGTCTTGCCCGCCTGCTGCAACTCGTGGATGAACTGGAGCGTGCTCTGGAAGTGCACGTTGTCATCCAGCACCCCGTGCACGATCAGCAGCCGCCCGTGCAGGTTACCGGCCGCCCGGTTGACCGAAGTGCGGTCGTAACCCCCGGGGTTGTTTTGCGGCGTCTGCATGTAGCGCTCGGTGTAGATGCTGTCGTAGTTGCGCCAATCCGACAGCGACGCTCCCGCCACTCCCATCCTGAACATCCTGCTGTGGGTCAGCGCGTATTGGACCATGAAGCCCCCGTAGCTGTATCCGTCCAGGCCAACGCGGTCGGTGTCCACGTAGTCGAGCTGGCCCAGCCAGCGGATGTGGTCTTCCAGATCAGCTACTTCGCTGACACCCAGGCGGCGGTAAGCCTGCCAGGCCGAGATGTCCCCCTGTCCGCTGGCCGACCGCGGATCGCAGACGTAGACGATGTACCCCTCCTGCGCGAGCATGTGTTGCACCATCAACCCGCGCCCGCCCCAACGGTTGTGCACCGACGGGGCGTGCGGACCGGCGTAGGTCTCCATGAAGACGGGATACTTGCGCCCCGCTTCCAGCTCCGGCGGCCGGATAAGCAGCGCATTCATCACGTAGCCGTCACGCGCGGGGATGCGCACGAACTCCGGCGTCGCCAGCCGGTAGTCGGCCAGGGCGGGCACCTCGTTCTCGCTGATCTCACGAACCAGCGCGCCGTCGCTGCCGCGCAGGTGGACCTTCGTCGGTGTCGTGATGTTGCTGAACGTATCGATGAAGAAACGAAATGTGGGGTCGAAGTCGGTACTGTGACTGAAGCCCGGTGTCGTCAGCCGCTCGGTGGGGCCGCCGGCGAGCTTAACGCGATACGCGTGGCTTTCGATGGGCGTGTCGCGCGTGCCCGAAAAATAGACGCAACCGGTCTGCGGATCGTGTCCGTGCAGGCTGCGCACTTCCCACGCGCCGCCGGTGACGCGCCGAATGAGCTGTCCGTCGCGGGCGTAGTGATAGATGTGCCGCCAGCCGTCGCGCGCGCTCAGCCACAGAAACGAGCCGTCGTCGAGCCAGTGCGGTTGACCGAAGAAGTCGACCCAGGCCGGCGATGTCTCGCGCAGCAGTCGCCGCGAGCGGCCGGTAGTCGGGTTGGCTTCGTTCAGATCGAGCCAGCGTGCCTCGCGGTCCTGAACCTGGTAGATGAGCTGGCCGTCGGGGGCCCAGCCCACACGAACGACGAGGAAATCGATGTCTGCGTACGGGGCGAGATCGACCCAGACGGTATCGCCACCGGTGGGGCGGACAACGCCCAGGCGCACGGTCGGGTTGGGGTCGCCCGCTTTGGGATAGCGGGCTTGCTCGGGTTCGGGGTGGAGTTGGGTCTGGTCGACGATGGTGTAGAGCGGGACCTGTGATTCGTCGAGCTGGAGATAGGCCACAAAGGCATCATCGTCGCGCCACCAGTGGGCGTTCCAGTCACCGCGGCCATAGACCTCTTCCTGGTAAACCCAGTCGAGCACGCCGTTCAGCAGCGTGTCACTGCCGTCGCCCGTGAGTTGGTGTTGCGTGCCGGATGCCGCGTCGATCGTGTACAAGTTGTTCTCGCGGACGAAGCCGACGAAGCCGGCCCGGGGGCTGAGCGCCACTGCGCGGCGTTGCGTACGGACCGCGCTCAGCCGGGTAAGCTCCGCCTCGGCATAGCGATACAGGTAGAGCCGGTTGCGGTGCTGGATGAGGACGGCCGTGCGCTCGCGGTTGTGCGTTCCCGGCCGATTGGCAAAGCGCTCGGCCGAGCGTTTGTTGAAATCGCCGCTTTGTTCGAGCGCCTGCTGGAGCCGCTCGTGATCGTACGCCGGTTCCGACTCGTCCGTAAGCGCGTCGACGCGTTGCAGGGTGTTACCACGGCGATGCAGGAAATGCTGTCCATCGGGCAGCCAGGACATGCCGCGCGCGTAAGAGCCGTCGAAGTCAACTGACCCGGGACCGTGGATCGCCTCGAAGCTCAACAGCGCCTGGCCGGCTGCGGATTGCGGAGCCGATGCGGTGGCCGGTGGCTCATCCTGGGCAACGGCAGGCAGTGCGAAGCAGATCGCGGCCAGGAGGGCGGCGGCCCATCTCCGACGGCTGTCACGTTTAGCAGCCGGTTCGATCGGGACAGGCGGATTCAATGCGTTTTTGTCACGTGTGGGCATAGTCACTTTCCATCGCTGACCGGGGGCAGGCCTCCGTGGTGTCTCCTCTTCGAGCACCGATCGCAACTGCTTGTGTGCACGGGCTATTAGCCCGTGCCACACTCGTCTTGCTGGGCGCCTTGGTAGAAGGTAGCCCGAGCGGTCAAGAGAATCCCGTGCGCGCCGCGGCCAGCTTTCAAAGCCGGGGAGCTTTCGTCTGGCCTAATCCTTCTGTTCCTGTTTCTGGATCTTCGCCCATGTATCGCGCAGCGTCACCGTGCGGTTGAAAACGAGCGCCGCGGGCGTTAAATCGCGGTTGTCGACGCAGAAGTAGCCCAGCCGCTCGAACTGCACGCGCTGGATGCCATCGGTCCACGATGGGCCGCCGGGGGTGGCCCAATTCGGCTCGATCCAGCAGCGCTCGAGCACCTCGAGCGAACCCGGGTTGAGGTTTGCCCTGAAATCCTGCCCCTCCGGGACATCGTCCGGATCGGCCTTCGTGAACAAATGGTCGTATAGCCGCACTTCGGCTGGCAAGGCGTGGGTCGCGGAGAGCCAATGCAGCGTGGCCTTGACTTTGCGGCCGTCGGGGGCGTCCCCGCCGCGCGTCGCCGGGTCGTAGGTGCAGTGCAACTCGATGACTTCGCCCGTCTGTTCGTCCTTTACGACCTCGACGCACCTGATGAAATACGCGTAGCGCAGGCGCACTTCGCGCCCGGGGGCCAGGCGGAAGAACTTACGGGGCGGGTCTTCCATGAAGTCGTCACGCTCGATGTACAGCACGCGTGAAAAGGGCACCTTGCGCGTGCCGGCGCTGGGATCCTCTGGATTGTTGACGGCGTCGAGCTCTTCGACCTGGTCCTCCGGGTAGTTGTCGATCACGACCCGCAGCGGCCGTAACACCGCCATCACGCGCGGGGCGCGCTTGTTGAGATCTTCCCGCAGGCAGTGCTCGAGCAGGGCGATGTCAATCACGCTGTCGTTCTTGGCGACGCCGATGCGGTCGCAGAAGTTGCGGATGGCCTCGGGCGTATACCCGCGGCGGCGCAGGCCGCTGACGGTGGGCATGCGTGGGTCATCCCAGCCGCTGACGTGCCCCTCCTTGACCAGTGTCAGCAGCTTGCGTTTGCTCATCACCGTGTAGTTGAGGTTCAGCCGGGCGAACTCGATCTGCTGCGGGTGCGCGATTGGTTCCGGTCGCCCCTCGTTGATCGCCCTGATGAACCAGTCGTACAGCGGGCGGTGGTTCTCGAACTCGAGCGTGCAGATCGAGTGCGTGATGCCCTCGATCGAGTCCTCCAAGCCGTGGGCCCAGTCGTACATCGGGTAGATGCACCACTTGTCGCCGGCGTGCGGGTGCGGGGCATGCAGGATGCGGTACATGACCGGGTCGCGCATGTTCAGGTTGGGGTGGGCCATATCGATGTTGGCCCGCAGTGTGCGCGAGCCGTCGGGAAACTCACCCCCGCGCATGCGCTCGAACAGGTCGAGGTTCTCCTCCACGCCGCGTTCGCGGAAGGGGCTGTCCCGGCCGGGTTTGGTGAGCGTACCGCGGTATTCCCGGGTCTGCTCGGCGTTCAGGTCACAGACGTACGCCTTGCTCTTTTTGACCAGGTCGAGCGCCCATTCGTACATCTGCTCGAAGTAGTCCGAGCTGTAGAGCAGGCGGTCCTGCCAGTCAAAGCCGAGCCAGTGCACATCCGCGACGATCGAGTCGATGTACTCCTGCTCCTCTTTGATTGGGTTCGTGTCGTCGAAACGCAGGTTGCACTTGCCGGCATAGTCCGCGGCGATGCCGAAGTTCAGGCAGATGCTCTTGGCGTGCCCGATGTGCAAATAGCCGTTCGGCTCGGGCGGGAAACGCGTCTGCACGCGCCCCCCCCACTTCCCGCTACGGTTGTCCTCGTCGATGATGTCGCGGATGAAGTCGGAACGGGTCGCAGAGTCACTCATTCGGTTACCTCGGTGCATTCGAACACGACAAACCGGCACTTGTGGCAGCGGCGCGGACATCTCTCGTGACCCGGACATTCCGCTTGGTGTCCTCAGGTCGTGTCACCACAGCCAGCCCGATGATACCCCGGCCCTGGCGCCGCGTGTAGGGCCGACCACTTTCCATCGACACGCTGACCGCGTAACGTGTTCAGTATTCATCGTGCGATCGAAATCGCCAAACACCTTCGCGAACAGAGAATGCCGTGGCCGAACTGCTCACTCTCGAGAGTCTCGTGGCGCTGCTGACGTTGGCGGCCCTGGAGATCGTTCTGGGGATCGACAACATCGTTTTCATCGCCATCGTGACCGGGCGGCTCGAGCCACGGGTCCAGCCGCGCGCCCGGCGGCTGGGCTTGCTGGCGGCGATGTGCGCGCGCATCGCCCTGCTGTTCTGTATCACGTGGATCATGCGGCTGGACAAAGACCTGTTCGCGGTCCTGGGGCAGGGCATCTCGGGGAAGGACCTGATCCTCGCCGCTGGCGGCCTCTTCCTGCTCGCCAAAGCAACGTATGAGATCCACCACAAGCTCGAGGTGCCGCGGGAATCGCACCAGAAAGCCCGCCCGGCGGCGGCCTCGTTTACCGCGGCGATCGGGCAGATCATGATGATCGACGTGATCTTCTCGCTGGATTCGGTCATCACCGCGGTCGGCATGACCGAAGGCATGGGGAGCGACGGCGTGCGCCTGACCATCATGATTACCGCGATCGTCGTCGCCGTGGGCGTGATGCTGGCGTTCGCCGAGCCGGTCAGCGCTTTCATCGAGCGGCACCCGACGATGAAGATGCTCGCGCTGGCGTTTCTGCTGCTGATCGGCGTGATGCTGGTGGCCGAGGCCTTCGACCAACACGTCAAGCGCGGCTACATCTATTTCGCGATGGCGTTCTCGCTCGGTGTCGAGATGCTGAATATCCGCGCCCGGAAAGCGGCCCGCGTGACGGCGGGTAAGTGAGTCGGCAGCCAGCCGTGGAAGGGCGACCCGCAGCAGCCGGGGGCGCCAGGCCAATGGCTGTCCTCGGCCGGCAAAAACGCTAAACTCCCTGTGACGCGCGGTATCTGCGTCGCGTCGATGATCGCCGCACGCGCCTGGAAGCTCTGAGACAGCATGACCGACATTGTCCGTACCCGCTTCGCCCCGTCGCCCACTGGCTACCTCCACATCGGCGGTGCCCGGACGGCCTTGTTCAACTACCTGCTCGCCCGCCACGCTGGTGGCAAGTTCATCGTGCGGATCGAAGACACCGACCAGACGCGCAACATCGCCGGCGCCGAGCAGAAGCTGCTCGCCGACCTGCGCTGGCTCGGGCTGCAATGGGACGAGGGCCCCGACGTCGGCGGCGATGCCGGCCCGTACCATCAGAGTGAGCGCCGCCAGAGCTACGACGAGCACGCCCGCCGGCTGCTCGAAAGCGGCCAGGCCTACTACGCCCTGGAAACCGCCGCGGAACTCGACGCCATGCGCAGGGCCGCCCAGCAGCGCGGTGAGCGCGGCTTCCGCTACCCGCGGCCCAAGCAATTCCCATCGGAAGCCGAAGCACAGAGGGCGCGCGACGAAGGCCGGCCCGTCGTAGTCCGGTTCAAAATGCCGGAGCGAGATTTCGTCATCACGGACCAGATCCTCGGCGACGTGCGGGTGGCCGCCACCGAGCTCAGCGACTTTGTGATCGTCAAGGGCGACGGCTGGCCGACGTACCACTTCGCCGTCGTGATCGATGATGCCGCCATGCAGATCACGCACGTGCTGCGCGGGCAGGAGCACCTGCTCAACAGCGCGAACCACACGGCGTTGCAGGAGGCCTTCGGCTACGCAACGCCGGCGTATGCCCACCTGCCGATCATCCTGAACACCGACGGCTCGAAGATGAGCAAGCGCGAGAAGGACAAGGTCGTGCGTGATGCTGTCTCGGCTGCGTTGGCGTCGAAGACGATTGAGGAAGGGTGGATCCGCGAGCTTTCCGGCTGTGACGCCGACGAGTTTGCCGCGTGGCAAAAGAAGAAGACGCAACTCGAAGGTCCGGCCCTGGGGCGTTTGGCGCAGGAGCTGACCATCGCGCTACCCGAGATCGACATCCACGATTTCCGTGTCAGCGGCTACCTGCCCGATGTGATCGTCAATTTCATCGCGTTGCTGGGCTGGTCCGCCGGCGACGATCGCGAGAAATACACGCTGGCCGGGCTTTGTCAGGCCTTCAGCGTCGAACGCGTCGGCAAGACCAACGCCCGGTTCGACCGCGACAAGTTGCTCAGCTTCAATACCGACGCGCTGGCCGCCGCCGGCGCTGACCGGAAGCTCACCGGCCTGCGCGACTTTCTGAGCGTGAACCCGCCGGGGCCGCTCAGCGACCTGGACGACGCCATGTTGACGCGCCTGCTCGACATGAACCCCACGCTGCGCACGTTCCGGGACGTCGAGCAGAAAACCGCTGTCCTGTTTGCCCCGGACGAGGATGTCAGGTACGACCCGGCGTCCGTGAAGAAGGTGTTGCTGCGGGGTGATGAGGCAGGTCTGAGAGTATTACGCGAGATTGCGCCGGAACTGGAGCAACTCGGCGACTGGTCTCCCGCGGCCCTGGAGCGCGTGATCCGGGCGTTTGCCGAGGCCCGTGACCTGGGACTGGGCAAAGTCGCCCAACCCCTGCGGGTCGCCGTCACGGGCACAACGGTTAGCCCGGCGATCTTCGACACGCTGGCCGTGCTGGGCCGGGCACGCACCGTCGCCCGCATCCGACAGGCCCTGGCCCGACCCGAATCGCAATAGCGGGCGACAACCGTATAATCGTGCGTACGCACCAGCCGCTGGCGGCGGGTAACCAGGGCCAGGCTGATTTCCGTAAAGGCAGGTCGTTCTGATGCAAACTCGACGTCTCGGACATATTGGGCGGCTGTCGGCGGGAACGGCCGGGATCATGCTGCTGCTGTCGCCGCTGAGCGGGTGCGGCGGAACCCTGGTCGGCCATTGGCATCTCGTGCAGTCGATCCCGAACCGTGACGTCTTTGCCGTCGACGACGCCATTTTCAACCGGGATGGCAGCTTTAGCGCGACGACCACGGTCGAGGGCAAAACGCTGTTCGAGGTTGGGACCTACGATTTCAGCGGCTTCATGCTGACGCTCCGCCCCCAGGCGGGCGGGCAACGCCGCTTCACCGCCACGCTCAAGATCAACACGCTGCAACTGAGCCACGCCGGCAACAAAGCGATTCTCAAGAAGGGTAAGCAAAAGGATGCTGAGCAATGACGGCCCCTGGAGCTTCCGCACCGGTTCGTCGCAACGTGGTCTACGCCGGGCGGGTGCAGGGCGTGTTCTTCCGCGCCACGGCGCGCGACCTGGCGCAACGCTTCGCCGTCACCGGCTACGTGCGCAACCTGCCGAACGGGACCGTCGAAATGGAGGTCGAGGGACTTCCCGACCAGGTTGACGGTTTGCTCGGCGCGGTCGCCCAGCACTTCCGCCACAACATCACCAACGTCACCAGCGCCGACCGCCCCACGCGCGGCGACGAGGCGTCGTTCCAGATCACCTACTAATGCGGATACGCCACCTTCGCCAGCGTCCCGGGCACTGAGGCTGATGTCGACTACAGCAGCCGGACCGAAATCTGATGGGACGAGCAACATACCGTCCACCAGCACAACAACGCCGCTGAAGGCCCCGACAATCTGCCGCTCGTCTGCTGTTCAAACGCGCAATTGCCGGTTGCCGCCCGGCCTACTGAGCTGCTATTCAGTGAGCAGCATCTGAAAGACCGCAAAGTCGGCGAGGTCCACGTCTCCATCTCCGGTTATATCCGCACACCAGCAACCTGGGAGCGTCGGTGCGTCAGGGCCTGCGAGACATGGGGCAAACGCCGGCCAATCGTCCGTGTCGACACTGCCATCGCCATCGCAGTCGCCGCAAGGAGAAGCTCCCCAAACGGTGCCATACGAATCAACGCGCCCCCAGCCCCAGGTGCTGTCGTTCCCAGGCTCTCCAAGATCCACGCACCCGGAGAACAGACGCTGTTCGACTTGTTGGGGGGACAGGCAGGGGTTGGCGCTCCAAACGAGGCCCGCGATGCCGGCCGCCATCGGCGCGGATGCGCTCGTGCCACATCCGCTGAGGCCAAGGCCGCCGTTAATGTAGGTGCTCAAGATGTCGATGCCTGGAGCGTAGAGATCGACGGCGAGCCCGTACGCGGAGCAATACGTGCGGTTGTCGCTCGGATCGGTTCCGCCAACGACGATAACATCTTCCCAGTCAAACCAGGAGAGGTCTCGCCCGTCGTTGCCGGCTGCCCAGAACAACAGACCGCCCTGACTCTTGACGTACTCACCGGTCGTCTGCACGGGTTCATACTCAACCCCGGTTTGGCTGACGTTGACGCACTTGGCGCCATGCTCCACAGCCCAACGGGCGCCGTCCAGAACATTGTGCAGGTAGCCGCCGCCGGGGCTGTTATAGTAACGAATCGGCATGATGGAGAAGTTCCAACCCATGCCGACAACATGCGTACCGTTGTTGCCAATCGCACCGGCCAAGCCGGACACAAAGGTCCCGTGCCCATCCACGTCGTCTACCTCGCCGCCGTTCTGCTGAGCTATGCGGTCCGCGGCGTTGTATCCTGGGACGAGTGCACCGGCGAGATCGGGGTGATCGAGTTCAACGCCGCTGTCGACGACGGCGATGATCACGCCTGGATCCCCCGTCGTGATGTCCCACGCAAGCGATGATTGCACCCGTGTGTGATGCCATTGCTGCCAGTAGCCGCCGTCGTTTGGGATCGTTTCCGTGGGATGGCAGATCCAGTTCGGCACCGCATATTCATATTCGCCGGTGGTCATCAGTCGGGCGGCATAGCTGTTCTCGGTTTCGTTCGCCGGAAGGTCGACGATGTACTCGTCGGTCTGCGTAACATACTCGATGACGTGCTCATCGATGCGGGCTGTGGCCCGCTTACGAATCACCTCGATCTGTTCCGGGCCGAGACCACGTTGGCCAAGGGCCGCAGGCTGAAGCGGGCGGATGATCATCTGTCCGGAGAACTCGAGCGATCCCGGACGCTCGACAAATCGCGGCGGCCCGAGGTCCGCAGCGTCGGCGCCGTGCGCTGACAGAAGGGTTGGGAAGAGGCCCAAGCTTCCAACCGTGATGCAGGCAAGGCAATAATTGATCCCGGTCTTCATTCGGAACCTGCCAATCCCACATCTGCCATCTGGCCACTCCGTGACCACCATCGCACCAAAACCAGCGCCCCTGCTACAATTGTGGACAAGTGGTCCAAGTTATCCGACATTTCCCATTTGTCAGAACTTGAACCGCCATTGTACGCTGGCGAGCTACCCGATTCAACCGGATGCGACCTCTCCCGCCGTGACTCGTGCCTGTCTGGCTGCTCCATCGTACCAATCCTGCCGCTGACGCCTCCACAACGACGAACCCCGGCTTTTCCGCGCAGCTTTGAACGTCGTCGTCCCCACACGTACCATCGACCTTTCGTTCGCTCTCGATGGTCAGCCACACTGCACCAACGGCGGTGGCACCCCGAACCGCTGGATGCGATCGAGGGTCGTAGCGAACAACTCACGTGGCACCCGCGACGCGGCGCATGGCCGGATCGACGCGCAGACGCTCGGCGTCGTTTACGTCTTCGTACCCAGCCAGCCGTCCATAGACCGCCTGCCGCAGCATCGCCAACAACGTGTGCTGCCTGTTCTTACCTCGACGCGAACCGGAGAACATGGCGCTCGCCGCTTCCGTCAGCCGGAACGCTTCGTCCAGTTCACGAAAGGGAAGAAGTCCCGCGTCGCTCGTGATCTTCGCCCCGTGGATTTCGAGTCTGAGTTTGCCGTCAAATCGAACACGACGTACTCGTTTTCGCCTGTCACCCATTGGATGCTCCTGCCAGATTGGCCAAAAACCCGTGGATCACAAGGAGAATCTCCACGTATCATGCCATCACCGACACTGTATCTGGGAAATCCGGGACTAAAGCACGCCGCGCCCGACTGGTGACCCGTCGGAGCAGAGCCGGACGGTCCGCGCCCGTTTTATTCCCGCCCCCCGCGTTCCTGCGTGCCCGGTTGGCTGGTCTGCGCCGGGTGACTTGTGGCGCTTAGATCCACGTAACCCAGCATCTCCAACTGCCGCAGCCGCTCGGAGTCGAGTTCGTCGGCCGTCCGCGCGCGCTGCGGCCCGAACACTTCGCCCCGCGCCGACTGCTCAGCCAGCAGCGCCCGCAATTGCTGATGAAGCTCGTCGCCGACCACGGCGTTAGTGGACAGCACGTTCTCCAGTTCATACGGATCCGCCAACCGATCGAACAACTGGTTCTCGACTTCCGGCTGGTAGAGGTACTTCCACTGGCGCGTTGTCAGACTGAACAGCGGTCCCGGCAGATCGTCGCAATCACGACCGGTACGCTGGGAGAACACCGGTCGTGGGCGAAAACGCGGCGAAAGCACGTCCACCCCGCTGGCCTGTTCAAGAAATCCGCGCGCGAGCGGCGCCTCGATCTGTCCCAGCACGGTTGGCAGCACGTCCACCAGCGAGACAACCTGCCGGAAGCGCGGCGGCAGGTCGGTCCGGGGCCCCGGGAAGCGCATCAGTAGCGGTACGTGCAACTGCTCGTTGTGATTGCGGCCGTGGACCGGCCAGTTGTGCTGGTTCAAGCCCTCCCCGTGATCCGCGGTGAAGATGATGATGCTTTTCTCCCACACTCCCAGGTCGCGCAGTTCCTGCAGCAAGCGGCCAACCTCCTGGTCGACATAGCTGACCTCGCCGTCGTACAGGTTGAATACCGCGCGCGCCTCGGAGCTCTTGTTGCACTGGCCGGTCGCGACAAAGTCGGCCACTTGCAGTTCAGCCAGGTGCGCATCGAGCAGCGCGTCGGCTTCGTAGAGCATGTCGTACGGCGGCGGCGGCTCCAGGGGCAGGTGGGGATCGAAGTAGTGCACGAACAGGAAGAAGCGGCCCGTTACGTGTTATCGAAGCCAAGCCAAGGCGGCCTGGTTTGTTTCCTCCGCCGAGCGCGTCATCTTCCGCGGCTGGCTGAAGAACTCGAAGCCCGCCGCAATCCCGGTATCGCGCTTGAGCGGCAACGCGCTGACGAAGCCGGCCGTCTCGTATCCGGCTTCGGAAACGAACTGGGCGAAGGTCTTGACCCGCGTGCGCCAACCGAACGGCACGCCGCCGTGCTCGATGTTCGCCAGAATGCCGTGCTCGAGCGGATAGAGCCCCGTGAAGAGCGAAACGTGGCTGGGCAGCGTCACCGACATCGTGCAGAAGGCCTGCTCGAAGAACAGCGCCTCGCGCGCGAAAGCGTCGATGTTCGGCGAGGTGTCGCGGAAATACCCGTAGCAGCCCAGATGATCAGCACGTAGTGTATCAACCGAAATCAGCACGATGTTGGGGGGCGGAGGCGGCGGAGGTGCCGCGGGAGGCGTGGCCGCGGCCGGCAGTGCCTGTTCGTCTGAACCGCATCCAGTCAGGATCACCAAGAAGACCAACACGGCTACATACGCCCGGCCGGAGCCGCATCGTCGCCGCCAGCGCCGGGCCGGTCGAGACTGGCTCGCGAACGCACGACTATCGCGCGATGCACAGCACATTCCATCTCTGTACATCAGGGTTCACCGGAATTCTGGCTGCTGGGCGGGATCTCCGGCTGCGCCAGGTATCCCAGTGCATGCAGCCGCCGCACCGTCTCCTCGAGCTGGCTCGACTCAAACCGACTGGGGAGCGGGGCCGCGCTGTTGGTCCACTCTTCGAGCCGCTGTCGCAGCCTCAACGCCACGCGTTTGTCATCGGGTGTCGGGTCGGCCAGCAGGTCGTTTTGCTCCAACGGGTCGGCCACGACGTCGTAAAGCTCCTCGGTATCCAGGTATGGCGTCCAGATGTACTTGTGCTGGCCGTCGCGTACACACCGCGCCTTGCGGATATTGGTCCAGCGCGGATCGGTCTCCACGTTCTCCCAAGGTTTGCTCGCCTCGGCGAACCGGATGCGCGCGGGCACACCCGCGTCGATGCGGGCCAGATCGAGCGC
>JAHJAR010000137.1 GCA_018814045.1 Planctomycetota bacterium
ATCTCGAGCGTCGGCTCACCCGTCTGCGGATTGATCGGCCCCAGGCCGCGGCACCAGACAATCGTACCATCGTCGTTGATGTCCGGTGAGCAGTCCTGGATGTAGTCGTCGGTGAGTCGGGTCAGCACACCGTTGTCGTACAGAAAGATCTCCTCGGTACGCCGATCGGACGGATTGAACCACCCCATGAATACACACTGGCCGTTGTTGTTGATGCGCGGCACCGGCTCGTAGTAGGGATTGTCCGTGATCTGGACAACCTCGTACTTCGCCGGGATCTGCGCCGCGGCAATGGCCACAACCCAGATGCTCAACGCCACTGTCAACAGCTTGACTCGCTGCATCACAAGCTCTCCTTCACCCGCCTGACGATCAGGCTCCATTCGCGTCCGACCTGAACCCAGTGTAGAAACTATCCCCAAACCATCCAAAGGCGTACCGCCCAGACGCGTTACGCGCATATCCAAGCTGTTCTACGCAACCGCTCCCTGACGGTCGCGGCTCGGAAGGAGTTCTGGGATAGGTTCTAATGTCTCGCAAGTACGGCATCCTATTCAAACCCGAGCCGCGACCGTCAGGGAGCGGTTGCCGAAAAGCCGGCTGCTTATGCACGTGGCTCGCTTCGGCTGCCACCTCCGGACAGTTCCGGGACCGATTCTAGCCTTCCTTCTCCATCTTGATCGTGGCGTAGCTGGTGAACGTGTCGTATTCGTCTTCATTTCGTAGAACCTATCCCAGAACCGTCCAGAGGTAGGCAGCAGAACCGAACCGCGCGCGTCAGCAAGCGTTTTTTCGGCAACCGCTCCCTCACGGTCGCGGCTCGGAAGGAGTCTTGGGATAGGTGCCAGCCTGTTTCTGCGAGGAAGGTCGGCGGGCCGCGGGTCGTTACAGGACCGGAACAGCGCGCAATGCTCTGCCCCCCCCCCCTCGCCGTCCGGTCTGTCACACTACACCCCATCGTCCCCGCCTTTCAGCGAAATGAGACAGTAGCAAACACCACCAACCCTTATTATAGCACAGCTTCGCCCCACGTCCAAGAAAACCGCGCCAGACAAGCGCATTGCGGGTGTTTGCCACAGTTCTCATGGAGGGGAACCGAACAGCGTTTACCGCGGACGCCGCGTCAGTAGCGCGGCTTGGTGACAACGCCCTCGTCGCTGAGCAGCACGTGCAGATCGGGATCGGCCAGTACGTCGGCGACGGACATCTCGGTGCCGTCGACGATCATCTGCTGTCGGACCAGCCGGATGCCGTGGCTGTAGTCAACGTACCAGATCACGTGGCCGAGGTAGAGCGGCTGGATCGGCGTGCCGTCGAGGCGATGCCAGCCGTAGATCGCAACTTTGGTGGGATTGCTAACGAGTTGAGGCGTGATCACGACATCCTTCTTGATGCCGCCGATCAACGCGCCCAGCGGCTGGCCGACGCGCTGACCCTCGATGATCTGGTGATGCCGGTAGTACGTGGTGGCGCGGGTGATGTCAGTCGTTGTCGGGCTGATCGGCATCGGAGCCAGCTTCACCGTCGCGTGGGCGTAGATGTCGTCGACCATCTTGCGCGTCGGCAACAGGCACGCGAAAGCGTCGGCGATCGGCTGCGCGATCTCCGGCGTGATGGGCATACGGACAAAGTCGGCATCCCGACCGACACACAGGTAGTCCGGCGTGACCCAATACGTCGCCTCGACCGGTCCGCCGTTGATCGTCGCCGTGACCGTGATCGGCACGAACGTCCGCATGAAACCGGGGATGTTCCCGCCGGTCACCTCCGCGAGCAGGCGGGCTTCCCGGTCCGTGCGTGAGAGCCCCGCGACCTCGGCCAGCAACTGGCTGCCGGTCGGCGCGCCGGCCACGCGCGGAGGGATGGGCCCGGACGTGCCTTGCTGCTGCAACGTGGCGAAGTCGCGCAGGTCAATGTCCAGATCGACGTCCGAATCGAATGCCGCCAGACAGGCCGGCACACAGTTGGCCTGCGAAGGCTCCGGCGTGCGCTCCGGACCGGCGAGACACACCGCCAACACCGCCCAGTCGGCGGCGTCCACGTCTCCGTCGGCGTCGAAGTCGCCGCCCGCGATGCCTTCGCACTCGTCGGGAATCCCGGTCGCGTTGCAGTCCAGGCTGGTTCCGCTCAACAGGTCCTGCGCGTCGGGCACGCCGTTCTCGTTGCAGTCCGGCGCTTCGACGCGAATGTTGTCGAAGATGACGAAGTTGTCGGCGGGCGGGTTGGCGATCGACGAATAGGTGTCCATGTAACCGAGCATCAGGTTGCCCACCGTGACGGTCGTATCCAGCCGGATCGCAATCAGTCGGCCGTTCAGGCGCCATTCGATCACGCCGCCGTGTTGGCTGATCTCGACCTCGACCCAGTGCTTGCCGGGGGCACCCTGCGTCTCGTAGGTCGGACTCGGGAACAGGTCCTGGTAGAAGACGTCGGTGTGGTTGCGGCTGAGGGCGGCGTACGTACCAGCATCGACCGACAGCAGTGCGGCCCCGCGATAGACGCGGTAGTCGTCGCTGTCGCCCCCCTCGCCGGTAACGGCGAACCAGAAGCCGTCGCTGGCCGAGTTGTCAGCCCAGTTGACCTGGTTGCCGCTGTGGTTGATGCCGGCGGTGGCGAACTCGGTGGAGCCGGAGCCGCCGCCCGGTCCGCCGTTGTAGTTCAGCCACATGTCGAACTTCAACGTGCGGCTGCCTTCGAAGCTCTGCCCGAGCGGGTAGGCACTGACGGCATCCGTCGCTGGCACGGCGTCGTTGTTGTTGACGGTGAGATGCAGCCCGATGGTCGAGCCGCCGGTCGAATTCGGGGCCGGCGGGATTGCGAGCGTGCTGTAGTCAAAGGCGAAGTCTGCGGTGTAGTCGCCGGCGTGGGTCAGAGTAGTCCAATTCGCGGCGGAGTTGCCCGCATCGAAATCGTCTGAGAACAGCAGGGCCTGGCCGCGGGCCGGCGCGCAGGCCGTGAGTATCAGCGTCAGCGTCAGCGCGCCCGCATGTTCGACTCTCAAGCCACGCGATTCGAGTGTGTTCATCGCCCGTACACCTCCCAACACCAGATCTGCCGGCCAGCCGTGTCGCCACCCGAGCCGTGCCGCGTCCGGACCGCCCGCGGTTGTCGCCGGCGCACGGGACCGCCTGCTGGTGCAACCCCATGGTAGCGGCCCGGGGCGGTTTCCCCAACGGTGCCGTGAAATGGCCTCAGACAGGCGATGCCGGGGTTGGCCGCGGCGGGCGAAAGCGGGCACAGCAGCCCGGCTCCTCCTCGACCTCGACGCACGAAACGTACGCGGGCCCCGGAACGCCGGCGGCCAGTTGCTCGGCGACGTAGGCGGCGACGTTTTCAGCGGAAGGGTTTCGATGGGCGAACGCCGGCAGGTCGTTCAGAGTTAGCTGGTTCAACGGCACCAGCACCTCGCTCAGCCGCATGCGGAGCCTGTTGAAGTCCAGCAGCAGCCCCAGTTCGTCCAACTGCTCACCCGCGCAAGTGACCGTCACGCGCCACTCGTGCTCGTGGAGCGGCTCGAGGGCGCCCCCCGTGCCGCGCAACCGATGCGCGGCGGCGAAAGATCCTGAGACACGCACCTCGAACATAGTCGCTCACAACGCCAGGTTCCGTGACCGTCGAACACCGGAGCAGAGTGCGCCCGCTGGCCTGTCGCTCGGCAACAAGCCGGGCCACAGCATACCGCCTCCGGCCCGGACCCCGTCAACCGGTTTGTCGGCGTGGTTCGATCCACCGATAGAGGAAAGGGCAGGTTCGGTCGGTCCAGGAATCGCATGAGGTGCCAAGTGTGAAGCAACAGAGTCGCGCGTTCCTGCTGGCTGCGGCTGGTTCTCTCGCAGTTGTGTCCGGTTGCAGCACGCGCCACGATCCACACTACAATCCGTATGCCTCACCCGGAGGCGGCCCCGCCCTGCTCGAGCGTGCAGAGGCGGCGGTGAACTCCGTCGACGAAGCGGTCGAGAACCTGGACGAGCGGCTGGAAAACTTCGTCTACTAGAACCTGTCCCAGAAACGTCCAGAGGTGGGCAGCAGAACTGAGCCGCGCGCGCCAGCAAGCGGTTTTTCGGCAACCGCTCCCTGACGGTCGCGGCTCGGAAAGACCCTTGGGATAGGTTCTAGCCTTCCACCGGCTCCAGAATGATGCAATCCACGCCGAAGTAGTAACCCGGCGATTTCTCGGCCTTGCCAGTCACTTCGCACTTGACCCGTAGCGTCTGGCCCGTCAGGTCGTAGACGCCGAGGGGACGGATCGGTCCGGGTTCGAGATTGCCGAAGGTGTCGAACGGCTCTCCCGCCTGCTCACCGTCAACATACGTTTGCACGATGCCATAATCGAACGACGTGGTGTACACGATCGAGAGCCGGTACTTGCCCGGCTTTGCGACGGGCACCTCGAACTCGAGCCAGGCGCCGGCCGCGGTCGGTCGCACCCAAAGGTGTGCGCCGCCGCTGTAACCGTCTCGCAGATGCTGCAGCGTGTGCTCTGTGTTTTCGAAGCTGATGATGGGCAGACCCTCGCACTCGATTGCGTATGCGGCCCGGGCGGGTGCCAGCAGAATGGCGTCGAGACCGAGGCGCATGCCGCGCGCCTCTGCGTTCGCTTCCAATGCGCGGAACCCGAGTGTGTGTTGCCCCTGGCCCAGTGGGGCGGCGCCCAGCGATACGCGTACCTGTTCGACCTGCTCGCTGTAGCAATCGCTGGGTGTCCCAACCGGCTGCTCGTCTAGGAGGGTCTGGAAACGCCCGCCCTGTGGCCCGCGCGTGATGAGCAGTGTCAGGGCCGGCAGGCTTTCCTGTCCCTGTTCGGGCAGCGCCAGTGTCGCGGTTTGGCCCTTCGATTTGAAATCCAGCACGAGCTGCGACCCACCCGACCAAGCCCTCGTCGCACTTTCGATCTCGGTTGCGATGCCGTCCGCCGCCGTGATCACCAGGTCCTCCGCTTCACAGCCAGCGCTGATCTTGGGGACCGACTCGGCGATCCAGCAGTCGAGCACCGGCGACCCCGTGCAGCGGACAGTGACGCGGTTCTCGCCGGACTGTAGCCGCAGCGCGCCTACGTCGTGGATCCCGCTTGGCACACGCTCGTATGGCACCACTCCGACGAGGCGACCGTCGGTGGCGGTGACTTCGATCTGCTCGAACGGTTCGCGGGGATTCACGCGCAGCTTGAGCTGCACAGTGCGGGGCTCTGTCGCCGGCAGCACGATCTCCACCGGTTCGCCAGTTGCGATGCGCACCGCGCGTTGTCCAGAGTACTCCACGCCGCGCGAGTATTTCTCCTTGACTTCGTTGCCCCAGCCGTTGCCCTGCACGTGCTGCTCGATCTCGATCGCATTGGGAATACGCAGGCCGGGTGGCGTCAGCTCGGCCAGCGTGAGTGGTTTGAACAAGCCCGGCGTCGCCGGCTCGCCATACCAATAAACGACGGTCCCGTAGTACGTGTCCCACTGGCGGTTGTGCTGCCAGTTCTCGATCGTGAACCGCAGCGATTCTTGGAAATCGATGCAGTCCGGAATGTGCCAGCGATAGGCGGAGTTCTTGCCGTAGGCGTTCTGGAGGGTTACGCCCTGCAAAGCGCGGATGTGCGGCCGCAGCCCCCAGGCGTCGCCCAGATAATCCTCGCTCCCGGTGCCGAAGTAGGATGGGAAGGCCTCACCGTCGATCCAGACCTTGTCGTCGCCCTCCCCCCACCAGGCTCGGCGGGGACAATCGATGTTGAGCGTGCAGCCCACGACGCGACCGCGACCGGTCGTCTCGAGGATCGGGTAGTCGAGCACCTGGCAGGGGTCTTCGGTCCGGAAGCGCGCCCGCAGACGGAGAGCAGCGCGCGGCGGGGCATCCCGCTCGACCTGCAGATACAGCAGCAGCCCGAGCGGTCGTCTGTCGTCTCCGAAGTTCTCGATCTCGATCGTGGCCCCGTTCGTGAACGGCATTGGGAAGTAACAATACATGTACCGGTCTTCGCCCACCGGGCGGTCGGGCAGGGGGATCCGGAGTCGCTTGTCCGTGCCCAACACGAGGCTGTTGTAGGGACGCAGGTTGAAGCCCGAGCCGAAGAAATCCACCAGCGGAACCTCGACGCTGGGCTGATCCTGCCCGTCAAAGAGAATCCGCAGCACGCAGCGATGCAATGCGTACGGCGTACGGGGATTGGCGCGGTCCGTGAGGGCCACGTACAGAGCGCGGATCGTACCGGCCCCGCGTAATACCTCGCGCAGGGTGTCGCCTGGGCGCAGGTCCTGTTGGACGGCGATCGACCTGACCGATCGGCCGCCAAAGAGCTGCGCGTTGGAAAGCCCTGTGTTCCAGGCCTCTTGCACTTCGGCCAGGGCGTCTGCGGTTGCCGCTGACAGGTCGAACTTGAACGTCTCGACCTGCGTCCCGGGGGGAAAGCTGACGTAATTGATCTGGTAGTACGACCGGCTGCCCTTTATTACTACTTTGCAGCTCTGGTCAAACCCGATCGGGAAATAGCAGTTCTTACCGCCGTTGTTCGGGTTCTCGTAGCAGAGCGGCTCGACGAAGGGGGGCAGGTTGCCGTTGAAGAGATCCTCAAAGGGCGTCTCGATAACCGTTTCGCCGTCGAGAATGAAGCGAATCTGCCCGTGCGGGTTGGCCGACCAGATGCGCGTGAGCGCGCCCGAGCCCTGTATCTCGGCCATGACCTGCCAGCCGTCGGCTTCCTCACGCAGGAAACGCCCCCAGTCGGCGTTCGCGTCCCAGGCGACGAATTCTCCGTTCTCGTCAATCCGCGACGCACGGTCGTAGCTGGAGAACATCGCGGTCCGTTCGCCGACCGGCGGCGGCGTGGCCAGGCGCTCCAGGTCTACCAGGCGTTGTAGCAAATCGGCCTGCGTCAGCCGTTCGTCAGCGAAAGCCGAACCAGCCAGGCACACGATCAGGCTACCGACAACGAGCACGCTGCGCATGGGGCGAACCTCCTGTCAATCCGGCGCGAAACTCCTCGCTGGAAACGGCACCAGTGTAGTGACTCGCAATTACGACGTCCTTCCGAGCCGCGACCATCAGGGAGCAGTTGTGTTCAGAACCGGTCGGCGCCGCCGCCAACCGCTCCCGGGCAATCGCGGCTAGGGTTTGAATGCGATGCTGTAATTGTGAGACACTGCACTAGCGCTCCTGCGGGGGTGCCGCCCGCGCCCGCGCCACGATCTCGCGCCGGCGCGCAAACAGCTCCCGGAAGGACTCCGTCGTTGGTGTTACCTGTCCCAGGCCAGCCAACGCGTAAACCGCTTCCAGGCCATAGTTAAACGGGTGCCAAGGCCACCCGATCCGCTCCGCCTCGCTGTCCGGCAACGCGGCAAGATAATCGCGCACCACCGGCAAGCCGCGCTGATCGCCCGAAAGCTCCAGCACGAGGAACAGCGCGCAGAGCGTTTCGGACGGCCGCTGCAAACGCCCGTCCTCGATCCGCCGCACAATCCGCGGCGCTGCTTCGGCCGAAGAATCGGTCAGCAGCTTGACTTCCGCGCTCGATTCCAGGATGCGGCGAACGTGGTCGTACCCGCTGCAAATCGCGGTGGGCAGGAAGAACTCTGCCGTGTCGATCCGGTCGAGCGCGGCGTCGATGTTGTCGGGGCGGGTGGTGTTCATGGGACGTTGACAACCGGGGGGACCGAGCGCCGCAGCGCTCGCCCAGATTCCGAGCAGAACACGAACAACCATGTGACGGGCCTGCTCCATAACCATCGCCGGTTGATTGTACCTGATTCTCCGCGAAGCACGCATTAAGCGCAGCAGCCGATCCGCCCGCGTTCGGTCAACGAGCGCGGAGCGGATCGGGCGGCTTGGACCGGAGGGTCCACGTATGGCGGAAGCGTCACGGCTTGGTCTTGAGCTGGTGCCCGCCAGGGCGCTCCGAGTGATAGTACTTGGTCGTCCCGTAGCTGGGATGCACGTCGCCTGGCTTGTGCGTGCCCCGTCCCACACGGCCCCACTTGCTCTCGATTTCGGTGGCGTTGCCGCCGGCATCCACCTTTGTAACGATGCCGGTATGGGTGATCTTGCCGTCCTTGCGGTAGACGACCAGGTCGCCCACCTTGACCTTGCCGGCCGCACGCTGCTTGTAGCCGTTGTCGTCGAGCACCTTCTGCACCTGGCTGTTGCCGATCCAGCGCGCCCCGCCGGTCAACGTCCAGCCGTGGCAATTATACGAATCGGTCGGAGGTCCGGTTTGCGTGAACTTGTCCTTCAACCCCAGCAGCGTCAGCACAGCGTCGGCTTCGGCCTGCGTGAGGTCGGGGCTGCGGTTTCCATCCTTGAGCGTCTCGACGCGGCGGCCCTTGTCCGTCAGGTAGACCGTTTCCTTGGGCTTGACCTTGGCGTTGCCGATCTCGATGACAACGGGCAGGTCCAGCTCCATCGTGATCAGCCCTTCGCCGGCCGGCCGCGCCGGGAGGATCGAGAAGATGTCGGCGAGCGTTACGACTTGCTGGCCGTGTACGAGCAGCTTCTGCGTGTCGTTGTCGATGTCGACCGAAGTTGCCAGCTCGTAGTACAGACCGTCCACACCCTCGTAGTTCAAGGTGAAGGTGCCCGTCGTGTACGGCCCCACCGAGGCGTCGCTCTCCCAGTCCTCTGATTCGTGCGGCTCTTTGGTTTCGAGAACCCAGATTTCGTGGGCTGCCAGATTGGTCGCGTCGACTAGCGCCTCCAACTCCTGCCCGGCTCCAGCGGTTTCGTCCCGTGGGCAGATGCCCGTATCGACCGCCAGAATGAACCCGGCGATGTCGAAACCGTTCACCACCTCGTCACCGTTCGTGTCGGCGGCACAGATGCGGTCGCAGTTGGGGTACGTGTTGTCCCACTCCCCCGGCGACATGTTCAGGGCATCGATGAAGTGGTCGATGTCGAAGCCGTTCGTGGCGCCATCGCAGTTCGCGTCGCCGCACGGGTACGGGCAATCGTCGGCGATGCGACCGGGGTCGCCGTCCGACTCTCCCGGCCAGGATATCGCCCGGATGTCCAGCGTCTCTGGCTGGGGCGCGGATGGCGCCGGTTCGGTATTGCTGTCTACTCCCGGCCTGTCGGCATACGTCAGCGCAGCCAGCAGGCCAACCATGGCCACCAGTGCAATACAACGTAGCTTTCTCATGACGTGTCTCCTGTGTGTCAGCTTCCTGCCTGTTACTAACCCGTGCTTTGTCTCGGGCCCGCCGCCACACGTTTCCACGCCCGGCCGCGACTGCCCGAGTGCCTTAAACGTCTCATTGGGGGGAGCGTCGAACGCGCGCGAAACCGGCGCGGAAACCCAGAAAAAGACAGCAGGACTGTCGGCCCTGAGTGGCGCTGGAGGCTGGCTGAGATGGGAAGTCAGTTCAGACGTTGAACTTGAACGTGATTACGTCGCCGTCCTGCACGACATAACTTTTGGGTTCCTGCCGCACCTTGCCGGCCGCCTTGGCCTCGCGAAATGTGCCCGCCGCCCGCAGGTCCTCGTAGGCCACCGTCTCGGCCCGGATGAAACCGCGCGCCATGTCAGTGTGGATTTTGCCGGCGGCGACGAGCGCGGTTGAGTTCTTGGGAATCGCCCAAGCGCGGACCTCGTCTTTGCCGCCCCCGGTCATGAAACAGATCATCCCCAGCGCGTTGAAGCAGGCGCGCACGAGCCGGTCGCGCACCAGCGCCTGGACGCCCCAGTCGTCCATGAATTCCCGGCGCTCGGCCGGCTCCATCTGAAGCAGTTCGGCTTCGAGCGCTGCGCAGACCGCGTATGTGACGGCTGCGTTCCGGTCGCGGAAGGGGGGTTCTTTCCCGATGTCCGCCTCGCCGACGTTTATCACTGTTACGACCGGCTTCTGCGTCAGAAAACCGAAGCTGCGCGCCAGTTTCTCTTCATCACCCGGCTGGACAAGGTCGCTTAGCGGCCGCTCATCTTCGAGCGCCGCGCTACAGCGCTGCAATAGTGCCAACTCATGTTTTTGCTGATCGCGGTCCTTGGTAGGTTTGGCGATGGCCTTTTCCAGCTTTGCGATCCGCGTGGCGCAGATCTCGAGATCGGCCAGCAGCATCTCGTCGCGCAGTTGCGTCAGGTCGCTCTGCGGGTCAACTCGCCCTTGGTGCATCGGTACCGACGCCGACTCGAACCCGCGCAGCAGCAGCACCAGCGCGTCCGATTGCCGCAGGGTCGGCAGGTGCTTCGTCAGGCCGGCGCGTTCGACGTCGCCCTCGGCGCTGCCGGGCAGGTCCACGAAGTCCGTGGTCGCTTCGACGCGCCGCTTGGGCTTGAAGATCTCGAACAGCAGGTCCAGGCGGGGCTCGGGGACCTTGATCGCCGCCAGGTTCTCCTCGGCGGCGTGCAGGTGGTCGTGGGGGACTCCCGTGATGGCGGTGAACAGTGTCGTCTTGCCCGAAAGCGGAAAGCCAACGATCGCGATACGCATGCTTTGCCTCCTGCGGCGTCAGCCGACTGAGCCAGCCCAGACGCCCGGCAGCACCAGCGTGGAGCACCAGGTGGATGATTCACCGCCCACCCGGGCTTCTCGGACCATCGCCCGGGCGCGACGCGGGCTGATATCAGCAGCGTCGGCGAGCCGGCCGGGCTTGCTGAACCTGCGCCCAACCGCCGCTTCCCGGCCCTGCCCTGGGGCTTTCGACCGCTTGACTCAACGTTGTGCCCCGCGGCAGCCGACATATAATAGCTGGACAGTTGGGGTGCGCGTAGGCTTGACTGTGATGGGTGTGCACCCACAATCTCATGATCGTTGTGAGGCTAGATGACTGACGCGCGGAACAGGCTGATGCTCGTGGTGGCGGCCCTACTGTTGCTGAGTGGCTGCCAACCGGGGCATTTCGACGATGCCCTGCCAACCACGTTCGATGTCATCGATCTCATTCGCTCGGACACCGACCTGAGCGTCCAGCAGAAGCGCGAGCAGTTCGCGGAGCTGGGCCTGTCGCCGCTGATGATCAACGTCATGCTGCAGGACGAGACCTTCGGCAATCAGTACGGCGGCGACGAGGTGTCGGCCTGGCAGAAGGTCTCGGGCGAACGGTTCACGGAACTGACTCCGGACGAGATCCAGATCTACGCCGACGCCGCGGTGCGCGCGGATGAGAATGTGAGCATCGACATCACGGATGCCGAGGCCCAGGCGATCGTCGATCTGTTCGCCGAGTATGAGATCTCATCGCCGGACGACTTGAGCGACTTCATCGCCGATCCGACCACCGAGGTGCCCAGCAGCATCACGGAGGCGACGTTGCAGGAGTTGTTCATCGACTTTGACCCGGACAAGATTCTCGATCTATTACCGTAGCGGATCTGGAGAGGTGCTATGAATACGAAGAGAGCTATTGTGGTGGCGCTTTGTGGTTGCGTCGCCTTGCTGAATCTGGCGGGCTGCCCCTGGGCGGACGCGCGCACCAGCGATGGCGGCGGCGGAGACATCCTCAGCGCCGGCAGCAAGATCATCGGCGGAACGATGACCGGCCTGAACCAGGATGAGATTCAGATCGTAACCGATACCGCAATCTCGCTGGCGGGAGCGCCGATCCCCCCGCTCTCGAACGAGCAGGCTGACGCTGTCGTCGACTTCATCCGAACCAACCAGATAGACAGCATCCAGGACATCCAGAATCTGGTCACCGCAGTACAAGAGGATCCGAACGCCGTGACGATTCCGGAGAGTGTCCTGACAGCCTTTGGCGAAGGACAGGGTATCTGGGATATCCTCGACGCACTCGGTGGTGCCCCCGACTTCCTGGCCGGGTAGCCTGCCCAGTCCTGATTCTGCGTATGACGCAACGCGGGCCGTGCTCCGTCGGAGCGCAGCGCGCGTTGTTTTGCGCCGACGGAACGCGTGGCCTCGCGAATCCCATTGAGAGCCGCGCAAATGGCCCATGGGGTCCGTAGCGGCGGGAGCGGATTCGTTTCTGAATCGCGGCCGCACAAATCGTCAGCCACCCCACTTGCCCCCGCCGAGCTGTACACGGTGTCTGCGCTGTCGCCGGCGCATGCGCTGAGCAGGTTGCGTATAATGCACCCGTGGCGGCGGCGGCCTGCGGCTCCCGGTCGCGTCGCGTGCCGTCAGCCCGGAGAACGCGTGCATGTTCGCGGGAGTCGTCGAGAAGCTCGGTACCGTCGTCGCCCAGCGCCCCCTCCCCGCCGACTCGGAGACCGGCATGGCGACGCGCCTGGAGATCGAACTGGGCGACCTGCTGCACGATCTCGAACCGGGTGCGAGCGTCGCCGTGAACGGCGTCTGTCTGACGCTGGCGGCCCGACGGAGCACCGTCGGCAGCTTCGATGTCGTGCCCGAGACCTGGAAGACAAGTAACCTCGCGCACTTGGCGCTCGGGGAGTCGGTCAACCTGGAACGAGCCTTGCGTTTCGGTGAGCGCATCGACGGCCATTTCGTCCAGGGGCACGTCGACGGCGTGGGCACGGTTGACCACATCGATCGAGCACAAGGCGAGTGGAGGCTCTGGGTGGCCTGCAACGACGAGTTGATGCCGTACATCGTTCGCAAGGGGTCCATCGCTCTGGACGGCGTAAGCCTGACGATCACAGACGTCGGCCAGCGATGCTTCGCCGTCGCCCTCATCCCTACGACGCTCGAGCGGACCACGCTCGGCCGGCGCAACTCCGGGGCACGCGTCAATATCGAGACCGACATCCTGGCGCGGCTAGTTGTCAACCGCCTGGACGCGCTCGTGGGGGCAGGGCGTCTTGCCGTCGCCGGCTCGGGCGGCATCACGTGGGAGACGTTGCGTGAAGGTGGGTACTTGCCATGAGCGCCGCGCCACCCAAGCCTTTTCATAACCGCCCGCTGATCGGCATCAGCATGGGCGACCCGCTGGGTATCGGGCCGGAGGTGGTGGTCAAGGCGCTAGCCGATCCCGGGTTGCGCCGCCGGGCGCGTTTCGTCGTATTCGGGCTGCACGATGTGCTGGAGTTGTCCGCCGATCAGGCCGAGATCAACCCGTACTGGTGGCGCGAGCCATACGAAGACCGCGCGCGCGTGGGAACCGGCGTGCTGGTTGCAGATTTTGACGAACTCGCGTTTACCCGCCCCAACGGGGAGCGCGCCCCCAATCCACTGGCGGGCCAGGCTTCATGGCGTTTCGTCGAGGAGGGCATCCGGCATCTGCGGCTGGGCAACATCGACGCCCTGGTGACCGCCCCGATCTGCAAGGAAAGCTGGCGGCTGGCGCACCACAAGGTACCCGGACATACGGACTTGCTGGCCGAACGCTTCGAGACCCGCCGCGTTACGATGGCGTTCGTGGCCGGCGAATTGCGCGTGGCCCTGGCCAGCACGCACCTGCCGCTCTTCGAACTCCGCAACCACTTCACCATCGGCCTCGTACATCAGCCGATCGACCTGCTCGATCGCGCCTTGCGCGAGTGGTTCGGCGTGCCGCAGCCGCACATCGGAGTGCTGGGGCTGAATCCGCACGCCGGCGAAGGTGGCCTGATTGGCGACGAGGAGCAGCGTATCATCGAGCCGGCCCTGGCAATGGCCCGCAACGGCAAGATCAATGTAACCGGCCCGCTGCCGCCCGACACAGCCTTCACGCCGGGGGTCGTCGAGCGATTCGACGGTCTGGTCGCGATGTATCACGATCAGGGCCTGATCCCGATCAAGATGCAGGCCTTTCACCAGGCCGTGAACGTGACGCTGGGCTTGCCGGCGATTCGCACTAGCCCGGATCATGGCACGGCCTTCGACATCGCCGGCCGCAACCTGGCCAACCCGGGCAGCATGAGTGCCGCAATCCAACTGGCAATCGATCTGGCCCAGGTGCGCCAGCGGCACCGCGCGCTCGCTGCCGCCACGCCGTAGCATAGAGGCCATCCCAAAAGGAACACCGAACCGCGACCGTAAGGGAGTGGTTGCATAGAAACTGCCTGCTGACGCGCGCGGCACGACCACGTTCCGTATAATCCCACTCATGTCCCACCCGCGTCTATTCTGTCCCACACTCACGGCTGGCGTGCTGACGCTGCAGGAAACTGAGAGCCACCACGCGCTGCACAGCCGGCGGCTGCGTCCCGGTGACCCGGTACTGCTGTTCGACGGCCGCGGGCACGATGCGGAAGGATCGATTTGCGATGCCGAGGATCAGCCGGCAGCGCAACCAACTAGCCGACGGCCGCGCAAGCGGGGCCGCAGCACCTGCGTTCGCGTGGCGGAAGTCCGGTACGTCCCGCCTCCCGACCGCCAGCTCACGCTGCTCGTGGCCGGCTGCAAGGGGCCGCGCCTGACCTGGTTGGTCGAGAAGTGCACCGAACTCGGCGTGATAGAACTCGTGTTTATCGAGTTCGAGCGCTCCGTCGTGCGCGTCGGCCCGAAGCATCTGGAGAAGCTTCGGCGAACGGCGATCGAGGCCTGCAAGCAATGCGGCCGCCTCTGGCTGCCCGAAATCAACGCCCGGGGGAAGTTGACGGCGCTGGTCCCGGAGGCCGCCGACGGCGATTTGCTGGTGGCCCATCCGGCCGCCGATGCGATGCCATTGGGCAAGTGGTTGCACGAGCACCGTACGTTGACCAGCGAGTTCTCGGTCGTCATCGGCCCGGAAGGCGGCCTGACGCCGAGTGAACTGGACTTCCTCAAGACGTCCGGTGGCCGACTCGTTCGCCTCAGTGAACATGTTCTCCGTGTTGAAACGGCGGCGGTGGCCGCGGCGGCGCATTGGGCGGCGTACCAAGAGCCCACGAGATCGTAGAACACACGCACGGATATGGGTTTGATGATGTCTGGACGGTTCACACGGCGACGACTATGGCGAGTAGTGACGAGCCGACCGGCTGGTGGACGCACGCTACCGGCGCTGCTTCAGCTTGCACTCATCTACCTGTGGCACCCCCTCCTAATCGGACTACTTGTGATCTTGCCCACTGAGCAACTCGCGCTGCGCGCTTCGCGTTTCTGGTGCGACCTCGGTGTCACCTCCAGCTACAGGCTCAAGAGCGCTTACGAATCGCAGCCGGGCGAAGGTTCGGCTCTTCGTTTTCTGCTCGGAATTCTCATAGCTCTGGTCCTCCTGATGCTCTCCGAGTTGGTCGTTGGTTGGGTTGGTCACCACGTTCTGGTGCGAAGACCGCGCCCTCACTGGCACCGCTTTGTGCGTGTGTGGTGGTGGGCGTGCCTGTGGGGCACCATCACGATCCCTGCCGTCGTACTTGCCGTAGCGCTTGCGCCGAACGCGCCGGTGGACGATGTTGATCTAGTGGTTTTGTGCGTCTTGCCGGTCCTGGGCGTCCACATTGCCATTGTACCAGGCTGGCTGATGTACCATGAGACGCGCCGCCGGGCGCGACGAATCGTGCGTAAGTGTCCTTCGTGTCGATATTGGCTTCACGGCATTGAGCCAGACACGTGCCCGGAGTGTGGCACGCCGTTGAGGCACGACCCTCGCGGTGGCTTTGTCGTTGATCGCGCACGGCTACGGGCTGCTCGAAGACCGGCACGCGGTCGCCGGCGATGGATTTTGCTTGGTGGGCTTGCGTTTGTTGTGGTTATCGCAGGATCGGTTTGGTGGGGTTGGTACCGGCGCACCCTGCGCCCCCAGCCCCCCCCGTATATCCCGAATCCCGTCCGGCCGGAGAACTTCCCGACGTTCTTGCAGGTTCCAGACAAGGCCATCTATGTCGACTACGTTATATCGACGGATGGTGAACTCGCGACAGTGTCCTTCCGTGTAGGTGACTTGTTTCCAGCGGAACAAACGCTGGGCGAAGTGGCCAGAGACTTGGAGGAGGCGGGGTTCAAGGCGCTCGCGTACGATCTGCTTAACCCCACCCTCCGGTCGTCACATACGCGCGGCTGGTCCAAGTGGGTGGATGCCACGGACGACCCGGCCGTCTGGGTACACCACTGGCTTGCGGCGTGGGCGAATGACCAACACGAGGTCGTCCAAATAAGTCTGCGATACGACTACCCCGTGGATGGCGAGGCGGACTTGAATAACCTGTGGGCGGTGTGCATGTATGAAGCTGGTCAGGGCCTGTTCGGTCAGGCCTTGTCCCGGTATCGACAAATGCACCCATCCGAGTGAGCGTGGGCTGACAACATGCGCTGGGGCTCCACAGCACCCAGATGCTGTTTGGGGCTACACCGCCGCACGAATCCGCAGTAGTTGCTCCAGCAGCCCCCGCAACTCATCCAGCGGCCACACCGTCGCCTTGTCGCTCAGGGCTTGGTCTGGGTCGTCGTGGACTTCCATGAACAGGGCGTCGATGCCGGCGGCGATGGCGGCGCGGGTCAGCAGGGGAATGAATTCGCGGTGTCCGCCCGTGACCGTCTGCGGGCCGCCGGGGTATTGCACCGAATGCGTGGCGTCGAAGACCACCGGGGCGAATTGCCGCATTACTTGCAGGCCTGTCAGGTCGTTGACCAGTCGCTCGTAGCCGAAGAACGTGCCGCGCTCGGTCACCAGCACGTTGGAGTTGCCGGTCTCACGGACCTTCTCGACCGCGAGCTGCATCTTCTCCGGGCCGAGGAACTGTCCCTTCTTGATGTTGACGCAGCGCCGCGTGCGGCCCGCCGCCAACAACAGGTCGGTCTGTCGGCAGAGAAACGCGGGGATCTGCACGCAGTCGAGCACTTCGGCGGCCGCGCGGGCGTGGTTCGGCTCGTGGATGTCGGACAAGACCGGGACGCCAACTTCGCGCTTGACGCGCGCAAGGATGCCCAGCCCATCCTCTAGGCCCGGGCCGCGGGGCGAGCGGATGCTCGACCGGTTGGCCTTGTCAAAGCTGGCCTTGAACACGTAGGGCAAGTCGAGCCGCCGGGCAATCGCGGCGATGCGCTCGGCCAGCTTCAGCGAGTGATCCGCGGACTCGATCACGCACGGGCCGGCGATCAGCAGCAGCGGCCGCCCCGCGCCGACGGTGTGCGGTCCAAGTTGAGCGGTGATCGGGTTCGACATGGCCGGAATCATACCACGCCCCGTCAGAAGTTGCTCCAGCGGATAGCCTGGCCTGCAACTCGATAGCGCCACAACCACGCGATAGCCAACACGGCTAGCCCTGCGAATAACACGATCATCTCAACCGGGACCCCCCAAATGAAGCGCAGGTTGGTGCCGACGGCGTCGGCGAGCCAGGCACCGAAGACGGCCAGGCTGGTGAAGAGCGTTCCGGCAAAGACGCAGAGCAGCCACAGAAACGCGGTTTCATAGTAGATAACCTTTGCCGCCCAGCGATAGTCGGGCAACAGGCCGCGGATGACCCACCAGGTGAAAACCAACGCCCCAACCGTGCGGTGCATGAGCCAGCAGATCAGGAGGCCCAACATGCCAAAGACGGCGCCGATTGCGTACAGCTCTGCGAGCGACGTCAGGTAGAGTCCGGAAACGACCACGAACATCAATGTTGACCAGACCGACGCGCCGACGCAGATCCAGCCGTAGTGCCTCCGAGCCGAGCGGTGGGCGGCGCCCATCGGCGTCCGCAGTTCCAGGCGGCCGTAGAACCGACGGGGATCACGCAGCACCTGCCACGTGGCGGAGACCCAATCGGCAAGCGCCAGCCGACGCTCCCAGGACAAGCCTCGGCGTCGCGGTTGGGGGCCCAGCGATTGAGTGACCTCTAGGCCGCATTCGGAGCAACGGCCGTCCGAGGGTCGATGGGTGAGGTCGTAGCCGCAGCCTTCGCACATGGGCGGGATAGTGCGGCTTAGGTCCGCAGGCGCGACGCCGCGCGCGGCGCGACTGACTGCCAAGAGCACCAGGCAGCACGCCAGCGGTAGGCCGGGGGCGAACCACTCGGCGGCGGGAACTAGCTGCCCAAGCTGCTCGCGGTTGTTGTAGGCGACCATGCTCGCCCCCACGACCGCTGTGAGCGAGATCAGCACGCCCGCCCCGGCCACGACCGCCCGCAGCGCCCTCCAGTAGGACGGCCAGCCTGACCCGCTGCGGTGGATAAACGGCAGATAAAGCCAGGCCAGGAATAGGGTCCCGAAGGTCACGCCGACGGCGACGCCGAGGAAGATCCACTCGGCCGGACCGAACAGGCGATCGCGATGCCAGTCGCGCCAGACCTCGCCCAAGCTGCGTGTCTGTAGCTCCGTCGTCCAGTTGTAGCCCAGGTAGCCGAGCCTGGCCGAGGCCGCGGACGCCGTGCCCGGGGCGGTCGTTGGCGTTGTCGCTGGCGTCGTTGCCGATGGAACCAAGTTCGTCTTGACTGTCTCGCTCCAGAGCGCCAGAAACATGCTGAGCCCGGCGAGGATGGCGACGTGTGTGGCGAAGGTTGCCCAGAACGCGAGCGAGCGGGCCGCGACCAGATGCCGTGCCGCCGCCTGCGGCCTGAGCAGCGCGTACCACGGGGCCAGCAGCGGCCGCGGCCACGACGGTTTCGCGGCGTTTTCGGGTGTGCGTTGTGCCGCCGTGCTCTTTGTATTCGGTTGCCCCGTGTTCGTCGGGTTCATGGCGACTGTCCAAGTGGAGCGCGGGTGCCAGTGTAGTGTCTCACAATTACGACGTCCTTCCGAGCCGCGACTGTCAGGGAGCGGTTGTGTCGAGAACCGGTCGGCGCCGCCGGCAACCGCTCCCTGACGGTCGCGGCTCGGGTTTGAATGCGATGCCGCAATTGTGAGACACGACGCTACGGTCCGCCGGGTTCTGACAATGCCTGTAGTCTGCTACGTGCGCCGGCGTGCCGCGGATCGTAACGGAGCGTCTCCTGGTACTCGCGCATGGCGTCCGCGGGCCGGTTATCGAGTTCCAGCGCCCGGCCGAGGTTGTAGTGTGCAGGGGCACACTGCGGTTGCACCCGCAGGGCGTGCCGCAGGTGCTCGACGGCCTGATTGACGCGGCTCTCTTCGAGCAGCGCGACCGCCAGGTTGACCCGCGCCCAGACGTGATTGGGGCTGAATCGCGCCGCCAACTCGTAATGTCCGATCGCCGCCGCGCGCTGCCCCTGCGTAATCAACAGATTGCCGAGGTTGTAATGTGCGAGGGGGTACTCCGGGTTTATGCGCAGCGCCTCGTCGTAGTGTTGGCGGGCCTGGGTCAATGCACCGGTGCGGCACAGGGCATTGGCCAGGTTCGTGTGGGCGGCATAGTGATCGGGCTTGAGACGCAGCGCTTGGCGGTAGTGAGCGACGGCCGCGTGGTCACGTCCCTGGTCGAAGAGCACGATGCCGAGGTTGTTGTGTGCCATCCAAGCGGACGGGTTCTTGCGCAGCGTGTCGCGCCAAAGGGTCTCCAGATCCTGGTAGACGTGGCCCTGTCGCCAGGTCAGTAACCCGAGCGCGCCGAGAATCACCACGGTGGCCGTGCGCTGTGCGCGGACCAGGCGTGTGGCTGTTGCCGCCCAGCGCCGCAGAGCCCACGTCAGCACCGCCGCGAATAGTGTGACCAGGCCGATGCAGGCGAGGTACTGGAAATGGTCCGCCACGTAGGAGTACTGCATCGGGAAGACATCGATGAAACCCAGGGCCGGGAGCAGTGTCCCGCCGAAGAAGAGCACCGCCACGAGTGGTCCCCGGCCGATGCGCTTGCGCAGGGTCCAAAGAGTGGCGACGGTCAGCAGCGCGGCGAGGGGATACAGGTATTGCCACCACACGTCGGGGTCGCTCACCCACCTGGGGTAGATGAAGCTGAGTCGCACCGGGCAGACCAGCTTTGCGACGTAGAACCACACGATGCGGCCGGCCAGGAGGCAGCGGTCGAGCCACGGCAGCGACCCCTCGACAAACTCCGTGCCGACCGAGTGCCGTTCCATCCACACCGTCATCACGGCCAGCGCTAGTCCGAGGGCGAATAGCGGCAGCAACGGGTATACGTCCCGCAGTGCGAGGCGCTCACGCTTCCACCACAATAGCAGGAGGATGGCCGCCGGCAGGGAACACGTCACGGTCTTGCTCAGCAGTGCGCCGGCCAGCAGCAGCAATGCCAAAGCGTAGAACCACCAGCGGTGCCGGTCCGGCCGCGGCCGGGTATCCAGGCTGCAGAAACGCGTGTACGCCAGCAGGGCCGCGAGATAGAGCGTTCCCGACAGCACGTTCTTGCGCTCGGTTATCCACGCGACCGACTCGACTTGTACCGGGTGCAGCGCGAAGATGCCCGCGGCCAGCCACGCTCCGGGAAAACGTAAGCGGCGCAACGCCAGCCAGAGCAGCACCGCACTTGTTGCGTGCAGCAGCACGTTTACCGCGTGGTAACCGAGCGGGTTCAGCCCCCACAGGTGGTACTCGACCCAGAACGTGGTGAACACGAACGGGTAATATTGCCGGGTGGCACCGATTTCAAACCAGATCCGGCCTAGACCAGCGCGCGAGCGTAGATGCGCGTTGCCCGTAACGTAGTCGTCATCATCCCAGATGAAACCGCCGCGCAGGGCTGGGATGTAGGCCACAATCGTGACGACGACCAGCACAGCCGCCGACAGCACCAGTCTTCCCCGGTTACTACTCATGGCGTTTCCGTCTGCCGCGGTTGGTTCAGGAGGACATCGAGCCGGCGCCGAGCCGGCTCGTGTCCGGGCTCGAGCCGCAGGGCTGCGCGGTACTCAGCGACAGCCTCTTTGCCCTGTCCCTGAGTTTGCAGGGCCAACCCGAGATAGTAGTGCGTAGCGGCGTTGTTCGGCGCGAGATCGAGCGCCGCGCGGAAGTGGGTGATAGCGGCGGGCAGGTCGTTCTGCCGCGCCAGGGCAAGCCCGAGATTGTGGTGCGTGGTCGGCGAATCGGGCTTGATCTGTAGCGCCGCCTGCCAGTGGACGATGGCTTCCGCGGTTTTGCTCTGGCGGATCAGCGCGGTCGCGAGGTTGTTGTGCGCGCCCAGGTGATTCGCATTCAGCCGCAGTGTTGCGCGGTACGCGGCCAGCGCTTCGTCGGTCCGACCGAGGTCCCGGAGTGTGTTGCCGAGATTGAACTGCGGCTCAGGTGCCAGCGGGGCAATTCGGATCATCCGGCGGTAGAGCGTCTCTGTGTTGCGCCACTCGGCGAGGTAGCGGCGTGCGGCGTAGCCCTCGCCCGCAGCCAGCAGCAGAACCACAACCAGCACCAGCGCTCGTCTGCCCGACGCGGCGGATTGCGCGGCTCTGCGCTCCCACGTCGCGCGCAGCGCCCACGCGAGGATTAGCAGCAGACCGACCGCCGGCAAGTACACGAACCGGTCCGCCGCGCTGACGTTCGTGAAGCCGACGATGCCGGTGGTTGGGAGCAGCGCGACGAAGAAGAACAGCCAGCCCACCAACGGCGCCCGTGTCCGGCGCAGCGTGACCAATAGCACCGCGAGGAGCACGACCGTGCCGACTACACCGGCCAGCACCATCCCGTGCGAGAGCGCGAGGGGTTCGGGGAACGGGTAATGCGGCGAGAGGTCGGCCGGCCAGACGAACTTGTGCAGGTAGAAAACGATGTTGTGGCAAAGCATCAGCGGGATGCGCAGCGTGGCATCGTCGGCCAGCAGCGTCACGGACGCTGTCCGTCCCTGCGAAACAACGGTGATGACCGCCGCCAGTGCGCCGACCGCGATCAGCGGCACTTTCTCGAGCACGCCGCGCCAAGTCAGCCGGCGCAACGGCCACGCGTCGAGCAGCAGCAGCAGCACCGGCAGCGGCGTGCTCGTGGGCTTGGAGAGCAGCGCCAGGACGTACATGAGCAGGCACAGGCCATAGCGCTGCCAGTTTGGCTTTCGGACGTAGGCCACGTAGCCGATCAGGGAACACAGCGAGAAGAAAGTCGCGAGCAGCGTCTTTCTTTCCGCAACCCAAGCCACCGATTCCACACACACGGGGTGTACGCCGAACAGCAGACCCACGAGCGCGGCGACCCAGGGCGAACCGAACAGCATGTGCAGAAACACGATGACCAGCACGGTGTTTATCACGTGCAGTGCGAGGCTGGTTTGGTGGAATGGCCGCAAGTCGCCGGCCCGCCCGCCGCGCGCGACATCCAGCATAAGCGAGATCATTGAGATGGGCTGGTAGTAGCCCCCTACCGAGGAGGGCTCGAGCACCTCGGTCAGGAAGCGGCCGGTGCTGGACCAACTCGGGTTCTGGACGAGCCGGTTATCGACCAGATACTCCTCGTCATCAAAGCATAGCGCCTGGGCCGAGAGCGTCGGCCCGTAAGCGGCGAGGGTTAGCGCGCCCACGACGAACGCGAGCATGGCCAATTGCCAGACACTAGAGCGTGGCGGGCGCTGGCCGGCGGTCTGAGCGGTGGCGCCAGGTGTACTGTGCTCAGCGGTCACGGTCGCATGCTACGGCGAGAGCGTTTCGGGCTCAACGCGGGATTCGGCCGATCAAGGACCAGCGGACACTCACCCGCCGGATGATCCTACCCGTGTGCTCAAACCTCCAACTCGGCGAGCCGCTTCTCAAGGTCAGGAGCGGGCGTGAATCGCCATGTGCGACCTCTCTTCCGGGCCAGGAGCAAACCGCATTCGCTGAGATCCAGCAGGTTTCTTCGGGCAGTCTCATACACCACGTTGTGGCTCATGCGGTGGGACTCGATGGTGTAGCGCTGCTGCGGATGCCGCAGCGCGTGACTCACCAACGCCCGTGCCGTCCGGCCGTGTCACGCACTAATTCTGCGTAGATTGGAGCCTATCCCAGAAACGCCCAGAGCTGGGCAGCAGAACGAGCCGCGCGCGTGAGCAAGCGGCTTCTCGGCAACCGCTCCCTCACGGTCGCGGCTCGGAAGGATGTCGCAATTGTGAGACACTACACCAGGACCCTGTGGCGGCTCACAGCGGACCACTAAGCCGCGTCGATCAGGGCCAGCTTATTGCCGAACATGCGTTTCAGGGCGGGGATCATCCGTTTATGTTGCGGCTGCGCCAGGCGCGGGTCGCGGGCTATGATCTCGAAGGCGTCCTGGCGGGCCTGTTCGAGCAACGCGAAGTCATTGACGATGTCGCCCACGTGGAGCTCGGGCAGGCCGTGCTGACGCGTGCCGAGCAACTCGCCCGGGCCGCGCTGCCGCAGGTCGGCCTCGGCGATCTTAAACCCGTCCGTCGTGTCAGCCATGACGGCGAGGCGTTCGGCTGCCTTCGCGCCGCGCTCGTGCGTGATCAGCACACACAGACTGTCTTTGCGCCCCCGCCCGATCCGGCCCCGCAGTTGGTGTAGTTGCGACAGCCCATAGCGCTCGGCGTGTTCAACCACCATGATCGTCGCGTTCGGCACGTCCACGCCGACTTCCACCACCGTCGTCGCCACCAGAGCGTGGAGCTTGCCGGCGACAAACGCCTCCACCGTGGCCCGTTTGTCATCGGCCTTGAGCGCCCCGTGCAGCAGGCCGATCTCGAGCCCTTGCCAGGCACCATCGACGAGGTCTTGGTGCATCTGCCGCGCAGAGGCGAGCGCAGCTCTCTTGCGCATCCCGCTCTGTGTCTCCGGGTCGTCGTCTGACTTGCCGATCACGGGGCACACCACGTAGGCCTGTTCGCCCTTCTCCAGCCGCCCGCGCACGTAGTCCAGCACGACCTTGCGCTGTTGCCGTGTGACGATCTTGGTCGTGATCTGCCCACGACCGGGCGGGGCGTGCCGAATGATCGACACGTCCAGATCGCCGAACACGGTCATCGACAGCGTGCGCGGGATCGGCGTCGCGGTCATTACCAGATAGTGCGGCAGGGGCCCCTTGGTGCGAAAACGGGCACGCTGCAAGACACCAAACTTGTGCTGCTCATCCACCACGACCAGCGCGAGCTGCGCGAAGGCAACGTCCTTCTGAATCAACGCCTGCGTGCCGACGACCAGGTCGACCGCGCCCGCTTCAATACTCCTCAGTGCAGCGGTGCGGGCCTGCTTCGGTTGACCGCCAAGCAGCAACGTGCGGCGAACCCGGCTCCCGGCCAGATAGCGCTCGATGTTGTCGTAGTGCTGCTGCGCCAGAATCTCGGTCGGGGCCATGATTGCGGCCTGGCAGCCATTGGCGATCGCGACCAGGCACGCGTACAGCGCGACGACCGTCTTGCCACTGCCGACGTCGCCCTGCAACAGCCGTGTCATCGGTCGGCCGCTCTCCAGGTCGCGCGCGATCTCGTTCACGACGGTTGTTTGCGAAGGCGTCAGCTCGAATGGAAAGCGATCGCGGATGCGCCGGTCGATCTCCGCCGTAAAGTGCAACTTCTGCCCGGTTTGCAGGGACACGAGCTGGTAGCGTCGCAGGGCGATGGCCAGCTCCATCAGCAAGAACTCTTCGTACACAAGTCGGGGGCGCGCGCGTTCCAGTTCGGCTGCGCTATCCGGACAGTGCATTTGGCGCACCGCGGCGGCGCGCTGGGGCAGGCCGTGTTTCCGCACAAGCTGTGGAGGCAGAAGTTCATCGACCGGCAGCACCGCCTGCTCCAGCACCTGGAGTACGGCGCGACGAATAGTAGACGACTTGAGCTGCGCGGTGCCTCGATAGACTCCGACGTTGCGGGCACCGCGCTGCTGCGTCAGAATGACGTTGCCAGGCCGAAACACCTGCACGCGCGGCTGCACGATCTCGAGTTCATCCTGGTAGAGCTGCGCCCGCCCGGTCGCAACGACCAGCACCCCCGGCTCCAGCCAGCGCGGCGCGTACTGCGCGCTGAACCAACGCAACGTGCATTCCCCTGTGCCGTCGCAGATCCGGCAGTGCAGGTGCTGCGAGCGCCGGCGTACTCTCAGCACTTCGCCGCGGACGGTAACGCTCATACCGGGCGAAACATCGGCAAGCTCGCACTCCCCCTTCTCGCTCTCGTAGCGAAACGGATAGTACTCGAGTAGCTCGGCCACCGTGCGCAGGCCGACTTCGGCAAACCACCCGGCTTTCACCGGCCCGACGCCCTTGATGTACTGGATCGGACTGTCGCCGCGCAGTGGCATGGCTTCAGCCTCCAGGCCGCGCACAGCACCCTGCCGCCGGCAGACGATTGACCCGCGCAGCCGCGGCGACACTCCCGCTGATACCGCGGGCGAGCCCTGCGGCCTACGGGATCACCAGCTCCATGCCCACAAAGAGCTTGTCCGGGTCGCGCAACTGGCCGCGGTTGGCTTCCCAGATCTGACGCCACTTGGCCTGGTCGGCGTAATAATGTCTGGCCAGGGCGTAGAGCGTATCACCCTTGCGAACGACGTGGACACGTCGCCCCAGCCCATCATCGTGGGCATCATCTGAAGGAGTGAGCGGTTCGTCGCTGGTGGCGGTTGCCGTCCGGGCCGCGGGCTGGAACTCGACCGTCTCGGCCGGGGGTGGCGTGTCGGTAAACCTATCCGACGTGTACCGCGGCGCGTACGGGTCGCCCTCAGACCCCGAGGTTGTTTCGATCTGATCCAGCGGCACAAAGGGCTCTTCCACGCGCGCGGTAGCGTCCTGCTTCTTGCACGCGGTCAGCGCCAGAAGACCTGTCGCCACCAGGATTAGGGTCGTCAGCTTCACGGGGATTCTCCTCAATGGGGTGGGCCCGGCCCACCGGAAACGTGGTCGTCGCGGTTCGCTCCTGCCGCCCAGGAGGGCGAACTCCAACCACACACGTAGTGAAACGTCAACACCGAGGGCTGTAAAGACCACGGCTATGGGCTCCACGCTGGTTTCTCCGCGGTTGTTCAACCCCGGTGGCAATGTAACTCCCGCACGCCAACTTGATCCCGGCGTCGACTCTCGAACAGCGCGGCTGCGCGCGTCCCCGTCCAATCTCGTGCTCGATTCAGCAGATGGCGCGCCGACGCCCGCTTCGCCTGACATCGACGTTGGCTCGATTCGCTGCCAGCGCTTCCTCGGTGGCGTGCTGCGCCACTACTACCGCGTTGCGGCTTGACCGGTACCGCCCGTCGCGAGGTCGCGTAAGGCACACGCGGCCACGGCACGACTCTGCCAGCCGCTCGCTGACGGCGCTGAAAGCGGCTATCGTGCCGCGACAGCAATGGCCCGCGGCCCACCGGACTCGCACTCCGGCGCGCCGCTGGCCACGTGATCACGCTCCCAGCGGACCGTCTTCATTCACGCGCGGTCGAGACCGGGGCCGCTCGACATTTCGGACCAGCGCTGCTGGACCTGCGCGCCCGCTGTCACTCTCCCGCACTCTCTTCCGCACTCGGCAACCTAGCGAAGTGCGCATCGCACCCCGGTTCGCCGTGCGTCACGGCAGCAGTGACTGGGTAGAAGGTTCAGTCGTCGAGTGGGGAAGATGCGCCAGAGCTCTCCAATCGGGCATATTGCCGCCGTGGTCGCGAACCAAGTCTTCAATGGTGTCGAATAATACTCGATCAATCCGGGCATGCCATACCGTGCCAGATCGAACGCGATCGCCACGGATGACAATATCTGAGGGTCTGCCCTCCGCGATGACGCGGATTCGGTAGGAGTTGGCGATCAACTCATCGAGCGGCATCCAAAGTCCGGTCACGCGGAAACTGCTTGCCAGCACCGCGCGGTCAGCGGGCTCTATGAGTTCCAAGAAGTCAATGCCTCCAGCTTCGTCGTTTACCAGGAATGCCCGAACTACCACACGATCTGCTGTCTGGATCAGCTCTCTGTACTCCCCGGTCCGCGGGAATGCGAAGGCTTGCCATGACCATAGCATCCCAGCCACGGTCAGCACCGGTATCAAGAGCCAGACCATGCGTAGGCGCCAATGACAGGATCCGGGTCTACTTGACATCGATGCAGTTCCAGTTCCAGGGGGCCACTGGAAATGTAATTTCGGTATAGGGAATGTACTTGATCGTTGAGACCGTTCCACAGACTCGCTTGATCTTGGGACATCCAGCAGCGAGGCTCCGCATGTACTCTTCGTTATGTCGTAACACTTCACCCGTCTGCAAGATTTTCTGATTTTTCTGCGATTTAGCCCTTGCGCCGGGAGCGCGCACGCGCGTATATACTCGCTATGCGCAGCACGGCGACGCGCTCCGACGCGCGGGACAAAGCGAAAGCCCTC
>JAHJAR010000138.1 GCA_018814045.1 Planctomycetota bacterium
CGTCCGGTTTCAGCTCGGTGAGCGTCGATCGCAGGCCGAGCATCAACCGTCCGAGCAGGTCGCAAGGATGTTGTCCCGGTTGCATCAGGTCCAGGTCAAGATCGGCTTGAAGCTCGAAGGCTCCCAGAGCGGCATCCAGCAGCGCCCGGTGCTGACCTGTCGAGCACAGCGTCACCCGACACTGTTCAGGCCGGTCGCGCAGGGCGAAGATCACCGGCGCAAGCTTGATGACCTCGGGGCGCGTTCCGAACACAATCAGGACGTGCTTCATGCCTCGTACTCTACTGTGTGTCCACCAACGACGCTATCCTGCCAGGGACGCGACGAACGAGACGTAGTCCGCCGCCCGAGCCTCCCACGAGTTGGCCCGCGCGAAGTGAACCCGCTCGGCCACTCGCTCGTCGCCTTCCGCCAACGCCGCCCGCAGGTGTTCGCCAATCTCATCCAGGTCGCGGCCGACGCGCACCAGCCCTTCAAAAGAGTCGGTGTCGGCTACCGGCGTCGACACCACCGGCTTGCCGAGCGCCAGATACTCGTAGATCTTCACCGGGTTCGCCGCCCGCGACACTCGGCTCTGATCGAACGGCACCCAACAGACGTCGAAGGCCTGCACGTAGGCCGGCACGCGGTCGTACGGCCGCGCTCCCAGAAACGTCGCGTTCTCGACGCCGGTCAACATGTCCGCTAAGCCGCGCCCATCGTGCGGACCGACGAACACGAAGTCATAATCCGGCAGCGCACGCGCGACGTCGCCAATCAGCTTCCAGTCGATCCATTCGTAGAGCGCCCCGACAAACCCGACAATCGGCCGGCCCTTCGCGGGCACGTCGGCCGGCCGCGGCGACGAACGCGCTCCCGCCTCGAACCGCTCCACGTCCACGCCGTTGCGAATCGTCGCTATGGACAGGTCCGTCCGTCGCCGCCGCAGCGCCTCGCCCAGCGCCTCGGCGGTCACGACCGCGCCCGCCGCCCGCTGCACCAGCTCGTCCTCCCATTTCTCATAGAGTTGGACGAGGCGTGGACGCGGGACGTGGACGGCCACCTCGTCTATACAGTCGTAGATGACGTGTTTGAACGGCAGACTATCCAGCCACGGCGTCCAGACCGGCGAGATGACTACCGCCGTCGCCTCGGACAGATCAAGCAACCGGTCGAGCTGTCGGCGAAGATCGACGGCGCGCCGCCGAATCGCTCGCCGCAAACGCCCTTCTTTCGCCGGATTCCACCAGCGCGCCGGCCAGATCGGCCAGGGCCGCACCACCGGCCCCTGGTCCGGCGGCCGGAACACCGTGGCCAGCCGCTGCAAGGCCGTACGATAGGAAGGCACCTGCACAAAAGTCGTGGGCTGTCCCTGCCGCAGCCACGCCTCGGTCAACATGCGCGTCCGCCCGACCAGCCCAAATCCCCACGTGACGGCGCTCAGCGAGACGAGATGAATAGCGCAGTCGCTGGTGCCCACGGCCGGCGCGCGCTCAGACGCTGACCTGTTCGCAGCAGGCATCCAGATGCGCGGCGGTACGACCCTCTTCGCGGGATTCCTCGTCTCGGAGTTGCCGGGCATGACCATCACCGGATTCGCGTAGATTGGCGACGAAGTTGAAGCGATCAGCAGAATAGAGTTTACAGCCGCAGTTGGCGGCGTGGTGCAGGAACTCTTCGTCCACGCCATGGTTCTGCTCCGGGAAGCGGACCTCCTGGGAAATCCGCCTATCCACAACCATCGTCGAACCGGCCAACTCGGTCACGTACCGATGCTCCCCGCCCGGATTCTGGAGGGCCAAGCTCCGCGTACCCTCAACGTAGGCAAAATAGCTGCGTTTTCCTACGATAGATGCCTCGCTATACGCAAAGGGCATGAGCGTGTCGCCAATGAAGTGCTCGGCGTAGAAGTCGTCGTCATCGAATCTCGACCAGTACTCATACTGGGCCTCAGCTATCGCGGCATTAAGACACTGGCCGAGCGTACACGTCTCGGGTAGCTGGAACACCCGCGCATTCGGCACGGCAGCCAGCCGCTCGCGCACCTGTGGCAGAGAGAAGTCATCGCCGTGGAGCACGAGCACCAACTCCTTGCTGGGATGTAGCTGTCGTTCGTAGTTGGCGATCACGTTCTCGAGCCTGTCGGGCCGATTGGTGCAGGTGACGATCGTGACTCCCTTCCCGTTCGTCCGGACGGGAACACCGATCGTTTCCAGAATCGTGTGCAGCCGGTGTTCGTACGTGTGTTCCGCAAAGATGCGTCGCTGGCCGCGGTGAACCATCTTCTCGGCCAGATCCGGATCGGCAAGCAACTTGTCCATCCATTGGGCGGCCTGGTCAGCCGACTCCACCATCGGCACCGCGTCCCGCCCGAGCAGCCGCTCGATCCCCAGCGCGTAGGTGCTGAGGACGGGCGTTCCGCAGGCCAGGATCTCAAACACCCTGCGCGAGCACATCGTCGGTGAATCCGTCACGGAGTTGACGTTCAGGAAGATCCGGAAGCGCCGGTAGGCGTCTACCATCTCGTTGTAGGGCACAGCGCCGTAGATGGCAGAGTGGTACTCCGACGGAAAGCCGTAGTGATCATCCATGCCTGTCCCGTGCATTCGGTCGAAGATCGTCAGGCCGCGCTGCAGCGCCGGTAACAGCAACAGGTCGACCTGGTCGCGCCGATCGGCGTGGCGCCTGGCATAGTAGGTCCCCGCGAAACACACGTTGCCATAACGCTGCTGCCGTGAGTCAATCGGATTGTGCATCGCAGGTTGTGCCGCAAACGGCAACGCGCAGACCTGGTCGTGGCCGAGACGTTCGCGGTACATGGGAATGCAATTCGCATCGGTAGTGAAGACGTAGTCGAACAACGCCGCTGCATGAATAAAACGCTCGAAGTTCGGCGGGTCCTCCTTGTTCCAGAAAACAGTCCGCATCCCGTGAGCCCGGCACCATCGGACCAGCTCCAGCAAAGGACCATTCTCAACGCGGTGAGACTGGACAATCTCGTTCCGCCACGCGCCACTGTTCCCCTTCCAAGCCGACTCCACCAGCAGCAGATCGGGCCGGTTGACCGAGAGCACTTCTCGCCAGTTACCTGGTGTTACCGATATCAGCTGACACTCCGGTTTGAAGCAGGGGTAGCTGAACTCGTCCATGATCGTAGCCACCTTTAACGGAATGCGGGGCGGCCGGTCGGGGACTTCTACGGCAGTGAAATGGAACTCTACCTGCGCCGCGGGCCGCTCCCCGGCGAGCGTACGCACTTTCTCCTTCGCCTCGGCCACCGGCTGTCTGGGCTCATCAGACAATTGGACGGTCTTTGCGCTCAGCAGGCTCGATTCGCCGGGCACCTCCTCCGCCATTGGACCGTCCACATTGCCGCGGATGAGTTCGCGGAGTGTGTCCGCGTAAAGGCGTGCGACA
>JAHJAR010000139.1 GCA_018814045.1 Planctomycetota bacterium
CCGGCCGGGCTCGCATTTGCCGCGGACGGACGCGTGTTCTACACCGAGAAGGAGACCGGCCGGATCAGGGTCATCGCCGACGGAACGCTCCTGGAGCATCCGTTCGCCAGTGTGCCTGTGAACTACGCCGGCGATCGCGGCCTGTTGGGCATCGCGCTGCACCCGAATTTCAATCTCCAGCCGCGCGTGTATGTGTTCTACACCCGCTCCGACACCGGCGCGGTCAGCGATGACCCGCAGGCGGTAGTCGACAACCGCGTGGTTTACTTCGAAGCTGACGGGAACGTGGCCAGCAACGGCGAGATCTTCGTCGCCTCCCTGCCCGCTGGCAGCCAGGCGGTCCGCGTCGGCGGCCGGATCGCGTTCTCGCCGGACGGCACGCTGTTCGTTGGCCTGGGTGATCTGGGCAACAAGTTCAACGCTCCCAACACCGACCGTTTGGCCGGGAAGATCCTGCGCTACAACGACGACGGCAGCATCCCCGCGAACAACCCGCTCGCCGATTCGCCCGTGTTTGCCTGGGGTCTGCGCGAGCCGTGCGGCCTCTGTTTCGACGCAGCGACCTGGATGGCGTTCGCCACCGACCGCAACGATGGTCGGCTGCACGAGATCAATCGCATCGAGTCCGGCAAGGACTACGGCTGGCCCGAGGTGGCGGGGCTGGCCACGACGACGGAGGAGCTCGAATACGCCGCCGCCCACGGCGACTACGTCGACCCGATCCTCGATTCGGGCAATGGGTCCAGCCCCTTGATCGGCGTCACGATCAACCCCGGCAGCAAGTACGGTCCGGATGCCCGGCTGGACCTGTTCCACGGCCTGCGCGATGACGGGCAAGTGTTCAGAATACAACTCTCCGACACACGCACGGCAGCGTTGATGACGCGGAGCTTCGCCAACGGCTTTCCGGCGCCGATCACCGACGTCGCGTTCACCCCGGCTGGCACGCTGTATATAGCGTGCGAGAACGCCATCCTGCGCGTCGTGCCGCTTCCCTGACGCCCGGTCACACATCAATCCTCCGGCCAGGTTGCCGCTCGGCTGTCACGATTTCGTGTCGTGAATATCGATGTCCAGGGGGGTGTGGTGCTGCTCGGACGGTTGCGGCTTCCGCAGGATGCGCCAGAAGCAAAACGCGCACAGCAGCAGGACCAGGCCGATGCACAGGGTCATCAGCGCGATGCCGGCCGAGCTGAGCCTGGCCAGTTCTGCGAGTATCAGGTTCGCCTTCATGGCCGCGCCTCCGTCTCGGGCAGCTCACGCTGCGCCCGCGCCAACATCTCCTTGATCCGCCCGCGGCAGGCGATGTCACTCAGCGCAAAGATCCCGATGTAGAACAGCAGCACGCCGACAAAGACAAAACGCGCCACATTCGCCCGTTGGCCCGCCAGCGTCCGGGCCGCCTTGGCGTCCGCGTCGGCCTCCCGCAGCCAGGCCGGCAGACCGTCGAGCGACCGGGGCACACCTTCCGCGACGCCCAGAATCTGCGTGACCTGCGTTGCCAGCTCCTCCTCGTCATCCAGCTCGAGCCGCGCCGCGATCGCGTCGGCATAGACGCCGCGGGCCGCCGCGGCCCCGGTGATGGTCGGGCTCATGCCGCGCAGGCGCTCCGGACCGTTGTAGGTGCACCACAGGATGAGCACCAACAGCAGAAAGGTCGGGGTCACATAGCGGATCACGAAGGGCATGCAGCGTGGCAGTTTGAAATCGGCGCCCTGGTTGGCCTCGGCCACGCCGCGCCCGGCCCCGAACACCCAGCCGAAGATGATGACCTGCCCCAGCGCCGCCAGGATCATCATGAACTCGCACCAGAAGTCGGTGAAGTCCAGCGCCTGGACATTCTCGCTGAAGTACATGATCAGGCTGGCGCCGGCCAGCGTGATCAGCCCCAGAACCGTGACGCTGCTTCGGCGTCTGAGACCAAAGCCGTCTTCCAGAAAGGCGATCGCCGGCTGCAACATGCTGATCGTGCTCGTCACAGCCGCCAGAAACAGCAGCCCGAACCACATGCCGCCGAACAACGAACCCAACGGCATGAAGTGCATGATGGCGGGCATGGTCACGAATCCCAACGTAAACGTCGAACCGGTTGCGTTGGCCGGACCGAGAAAGAGAAACGCCGCCGGTATGACAATGAG
>JAHJAR010000140.1 GCA_018814045.1 Planctomycetota bacterium
CGAGGGAACGACGGTCACTCTGACCGCGCGGCCGGAGGTGAACTGGCGCTTCCGGCATTGGAACCACAACGAGAGCTCGGCCAATCCTATCACAGTCGTGCTCGAAGAGGGGAATAACTCGTTCGGCGCCTACTTCGAGCAATTGTACACGCTGAGCCTGGCAAGCGACCCGCCGGCCGGCGGCACGATTCTTGTCGATCCACCGAGCGGACCCTACGCCAACGACGAGACCGTTACGCTGACGGCCCAACCGGCTGCGGGCTTCCGCTTCGCGCGCTGGACCGGCGACGCAGGCGGCTCGACCAACCCACGCACGCTGAGCTTCAGTCGCGCGAATCGGAGCGTGACCGCTGTCTTCGAGATCCCGCCGCCCTCGGTCAAGTCGCTGGGTTACGAAACTCGCCCGCCTTTCGTCGTCCGCTTCCACATGCGGCTGCACGACGGCGACGGACACGCCATCTCAGAAGGCGTCACGCGGGAGATGTTCTCCATCTCAGAAAACAGCCAGATGCTCGACTATCGCGAGACTAACCAGTTCGTTCGACCTGGCCCCGATCTGCCTCTCAAGGTCGTGCTCGTGCTCGATTACACCGCTTCGATGAAGGACGCCGGCGCAATCGATGACATGGTCGTCGTGGCCAAGAGCCTCATTCGTGCCGGCGATATTGACACCGGTCAGCCCTATTTCACCGCCACCCACCATATTGGGATCGTCGAGTTCCACGATCGGCCCGATGACGGATTCGGCGAGGCTATGCCGCTGACCCGCGCCGATGAGCAGGGCAAGAACGACCTCGTCGCCGGCGTCCCGGCCGAAGACAGCGTCGAGCACGGTCTGACTCGCGTCTGGGACGCGGTTGACCTGGCGATCAACATGCTGCGGGACACAAACCGCGAGAGTGGCGAAGTCTGGGCAATCGTGTTTCTGACCGATGGATACGACACCACGAGCAGCACGAGCGCCAACTCGATCAGAAGCCGGGCACAATCGTACGACATCACGCTCTACCCCATCGGCTTTGGCGACGTTAAGCCGGAACATCGTGAAGCCATGCAGTCCATGGCCACGAACACCGGCGGTCTCTATTCCGAGGCCAGCGACGCCCAGGCGCTGTACGAGGCCTTCGCGCAGGTGGTCGAGGAGTTGCGAGGCCAGTGGAATCTCACGTACATCACCCAGAGAAACAGCGGCACGGTCAACGCCACGGTCACGTTCGCGTGGCAGAGCGGCACCACGTCCTTCTCCAAATCGTTCAGCGCCTCCAGCCTGGAGGGTGACATTCACCAGGGCGAGATCGACGTCATCGACCGCAGCTACGACGAGCAGGCCAACCAGACCACTTTCTACCTCAAGGCCACCTACGTGCCGCGCAACATCAGTCGCTTCCGCTTCCCGTTGGGCCAGGATGGGGCGGCCTTCACGACCCAGGGCCACGGCGGCCTACTCCAAGGCTGGACGCTGAATACGCCGCAGTCTGGCGTCGTAGAGCTCTATGCCCCCGGTTGGCCCGATGACCCAATACCGCTCGAATACGGCTCATTCGGGAATATCGGATGGGTAACCGTCCCCGGCGACGTGGCCATGCTGAAGCTGGACTACGACCAGACAGTCTACGACGATCTGCCGCATGAGAAGACCATGAAGCTCGGCGGGGAGTACTTGGCGCCATAACTGCCTGACGGGCCGGGTGGCCAGTGGAGGCGCGCATCACCCGAGGCGCCTGATGACGAACGCGATCAGCAGCTCACTGCTTCGGCCGGTCCACGCCGACGGTCGGGTGGCGAGCGTGTAGGGTGGGCCGTGCCCACCGACCTTGGCTGGCACATGTGGAAACGGCGGACGTGTGCACGGCATCGACCCAGCTCTCGTAACCGCTCCCTTACGGTCGCGGCTCGGTTTTGCTCGCGGTCACGGCTCGGCTCTGTTAGCCGCGGTTACTCCCCGTACTTGGCGATGATCTGCTCCTTCGTCTTGTGCAGAATGTCGTACTTCTTGCCGATCTTGGTGAACGCCGCAATGGCCTTGTCGATGTGCTTGAACTCGTGCCCGGCCGAGAGCTGCACGCGGATGCGGGCCAGACCCTTGCCGACAACCGGGTAGTAGAAGCCGATCACGTAGATGCCCTCGGCGTACAGGTCGCGAGCCATGTCCTGGCTGAGCTTGGCGTTGTAGAGCATGATCGGCACGATCGGGTGCACGCCGGGCTTGATGTCGAAGCCGGCTGCGGTCATGCCCTTGCGGAAGCGGTCGGTGTTGGCGGCGACCTTGTCGCGCAGCTCGGTGGTTGCGGTGAGCATGTCGATCACCGCAATCGAGGCTTTGACCACGATCGAGGAAACCGTGTTGCTGAACAGGTAGGGCCGGCTGCGCTGCCGCAGCAGCTCGATGATCTCCTTGCGACCGGTGGTGAAGCCACCCGAAGCGCCGCCGAGCGCTTTGCCAAGCGTCGAGGTGATAATGTCGACCTGGCCCATCACGCCGCAGTGCTCGGTCGAGCCGCGGCCGGTCTTGCCGATCACGCCGGTACAATGCGCATCGTCGACCATGGTGAGGGCGTCGTACTTCTCGGCCAGCGCGACGATCTTGTCGAGTTGGGCGATGGTGCCGTCCATGCTGAACGCGCCATCGGTGGCGATGACGCGATAGCGGGCACCCTGGGCCTCCTTGAGCCGGGCCTCCAAGTCGGCCATGTTGTTGGTCTGGTAGATGTAGCGGGTGGCTTTGCACAGGCGGATGCCGTCGATGATCGACGCGTGATTGAGCGCGTCGGTGATGATCGCGTCATCCTTGCCGAAGAGCGGCTCGAACACGCCGCCGTTGGCGTCGAAGCAGGCGGCGTAGAGGATCGTGTCCTCGGTGTGGAAGAACTCGGAGATCTTGTCTTCGAGTTCCTTGTGGATGTCCTGCGTGCCGCAGATGAAACGCACGCTGCTCATCCCGTACCCGTGCGTCTTGAGCGCGTCGTGGGCGGCTGCGATGACCTTGGGGTGTGACGACAGGCCGAGGTAGTTGTTCGCGCAGAAGTTGACCACGTCCTGCGGCGGGCTGCCTTCGGGGTATTCGACCTTGATGTCCGCCGCCTGCGGCGTGAGGATGAAACGCTCTTCCTTGAACAGTCCGGCCTCGCGAATTCCGGCCAGTTCCTTCTGGAGATCGTCTTTCATTTTGCCGTACATCGATACTGCTCCGATTGTTGCTTTCCAGGTAGGTCGGGCTGTGCCCGACGTCATATCCGTATGTCGGGCTTTGCCCGCTTCACTACTGAGGCTGCATCTGCTTCGCTTCCTTGTAGACCGCGTAGTAGGCCCAGTGCTGGACGATCGCCGCGAACGCGAGCCCAACGAAGGCTATCGTGTTAACCGACTTCATCGATGCCAGAGAGCCGTGGGTCATGGCCCATATCACCAGCCAAAACACGAGATTGAGCTCAACGACCAAGAACATGATCCGCAGCGTTCGCTTCATCTCTGTAATCCCTGGTGCGGCTCGATCTTAGCCGAAACCTCCGGCGCGTTTGGCCCGCGCTTCGGCTACTTGCCGAGCCGCTTCAGCGCTGCTTGGCACTCCTTCTCGTCCGGGAACAGCACCACCTTCGCGCTCTTCCGCGGCCGCTCGATCATCTTGTCAAAGCCCGCCTTGAAATCTGCCAGCGTGAACACGTTCGTGATCACCGGCGTCGGATCCAGCCGGCCCCCGGCGAGCAGATTGCGGTTGCGATACCAGGTGTCGAAAATCTTGCGGCCGTTGATACCGTGAATTTGGCAGCCTTTGAAGACAATGCCGTTGTTGTAGTCCACCGGCAGCGGCGACTCGGCGGCGATGCCGAACGCGGTGATGCGGCCGGCCTTGCGCACCATCGCGAAACAGTCGTCGACCGAGTTCTGCGACCCGACCATCTCCAGCGCGATGTCCACTCCGTTCCCGCCGGTGTGGTCGAGGACGAACTCGAGCCGCTCTTTGCCCGTGGTCTCATTCGTGTTCATTTGAAGATCACAGCCCATCTTGCGGGCGATCTCCATGTTCAGGTCGTACTTGCCAAAGTGGATGATCTTCGCCACGCCGACCGCCCGGGCCACGCCGACCGCGAACAGACTGATCGGGCCGTCGCCGGTGATGACCATCGTCTTGCCGGCCACGTCGGCGTCTTCACCCAGAACAGCGTACGCCGCGTTGCCGAGCGGCTCCTGAATGCTGGCCACCTCGGGCGGAATCGCCGGATCGTTCGGCCAGCACACCTTCTCGGGCAGCGTGAAGTACTCGGCGAAGCAGCCGTCGTAGTCCACGCCCACAATCCGCATGTGCGTTCCCACGTGCGGCGAGCCGAGCATAGTGGTCAGGTCGCCATCGTCATAGATGTGCGTTTCGGCGGAGATGTAGTCGCCCACCTTGAGCCGCGTGCAATGCACCCCGACCTCGACTACCTCGCCGGCTACCTCGTGTCCCAGCACCTGGGGCAGCGCCTTGCGGCCAATGCGACTTTCGGACCAGGGATCCCACTTGTATATGTGTACGTCAGTGCCGCAGATGCTCGTAGCCCGGACCTTGACGACGACCCAGTCAGCGCGCGCGGGTTTCGGGATCGGCAGATCCTGCATCTCAGCGCCCAACTCGGGCTTGACCTTGACGACGGCCTTCATGGTCTCCATGAACACTCTCCTGTGCGTAAAACTACACCGTGGGTGCGGGTTCGGTGATACGCCGCCAGGCTCACTCGAAAGCGTGCGGCGACCAGCACCCCGCGTCCCTCCACGTGGCAGCAAGTTATATGCCAACTGCGACCGCCGACGCAACTGGAGTGCCGATTGGTTCGATCCCGGCGGGCTCTGGGGGGCGCGCTCCAAGATCGTAGCGACCCTGCGACTCAGGGGTGCCAGCAGCCCCCCGCCAGCCGGCAGCCTGCGTCCTTCGTGACCGGCCCAGCTTAGGCCATATCGGCGCGGGGGGCAAGAACGCGCCGGTTCCGCGTCGGCTCAATGACACAAGAAGCCGTCTCATGACCCTGTAGCGCAGGATGATGGTGCCCTGTGCCTGGCCCCGTCGTGAGTCTTGAACGGCCTTTCTGCCCGCGCTCACGAGTTGGGCCACCCGCGCCCCAGGGTGCCCGTCAGGGTCGATCCCACACATCTCCGGCCGCAGGACCGGTTGAGATGACCATTGGCCACACCGGGCGTCGTTGTTGCAGCCCACCGTGCGGGGACTTATGATGGACTCAAGGCCAGACATATCATGGCAGCCGGAATTGTCCTAATCGCGGATGACGACTCAGCCCTGCGTGAGAGCCTGGGTAGTATGCTCGAGCAGCGTGGCTACGAGTCGCTCCGCGCCGGCACTTGTGCCGAGGCGCTCAGCGCAGCCCGTCTGCGGCCGCCCGATGTCGCACTCGTGGATATCAGGCTGCCAGGCCGGTCCGGCGTGGAGTTGCTGGCCGAGTTGGGCCGTGCTTGTCCGGAGTGCACGCGCATCGTCCTGACCGCCTGCGCAGACGCCGAAGCGGCCGTGGCCGGACTACGCGAGGGGGCTTTTCAGATCCTCCAGAAGCCAGTCCGCCCGGAGGATCTGCTACAGCTATTGGAGCGGGCCGTGGAGACCAGCCGCCTGCGTCAGGAGAAACGCCAGGCGGAGGAAGCCCTGCGCCAGCGCGACGCCACCTTGCGCAGCATCCTGCGCGCTGCCCCGATCGGCATCGGCCTGGTCCACGAGCGCATCATCAAGCACGTTAACGACCGGCTGTGCGAGATGACCGGCTATCAGCGCGATGAGTTGATCAACCGGGACGCGCGCATGCTGTACGCGGCGACGGAGGACTACGAGTATGTGGGGCGCGAAAAATACGCCCAGATCAGGGCCCGCGGCACCGGTACCGTCGAGACCCGCTGGCGCTGCAAGGATGGCACCGTCCTCGATATCCTGCTTAGCTCGACCCCTCTCGACCCCGATGACCTGGCGGCCGGCGTCACGTTCAGCGCGCTGGACATCACCGAACGGAAGCACGCCGAGCAGGCCCTGCGCGCCTCTGAGCAGAACTACCGCGAACTGTTCGACAGCCTCGACGACGCCGTCTTCGTGCACGACGCCGATACAGCCAGGATTCTCGACGTTAACCGAGGGGCGTGCGAGATGTTGGGCCACACGCGGGCGGAGATCCTCGAGCGCACCATTGCGGATCTCAGTCCGGCGATGCCCGACTACGCGATGGAGCGGGTCCGTGAGAAAGTCACCCGGACCCGGGAGCTGGGACCGCAGTTCTTCGAGTGGCAAGCCACGCGGAAGGACGGCCGCGTGATCCCCGTCGAGGTGAACCTCAAACGCGCCATCATCGGCGGCCAGGCGCGTGTTCTCGCAGCGGCCCGCGACATCACCAAGCGCAAGCAGGTCGAACAGGAACAGCGGAGATCGGCGGAGTTCCTGCAACTGGTCATGAACAGCATTCCGCAGCACATTTTCTGGAAGGACCGCGACTCGGTCTACCTGGGCTGTAACGAGAACTTCGCTCATGTGGCCGGCGTACACAGCCCGAACAACATCGTCGGCAAAACCGACTACGACCTGGCCTGGCAAAGACACGAGGCGGATTTCTTCCGGGAGTGCGACCGGCGCGTGATGGAACGGAACGCGCCGGAATATCACATCATCGAACCGCAACAGCAAGCGGGCGGAAAGCAGGCCTGGGTGGATACGAACAAGGTCCCCCTGCACGATGCGGACGGTAACGTGATCGGCATACTCGGGACGTACGAGGATATCACCGAGCGCCGGCTGGCCGAGGAGGCCCTGCGCAACAGCGAACAACTGCTCAGACAAGCTCAGGAAACCGCCCACGTCGGCAGCTACAGCCGCAACTTCGAAACGAACGAGGTCGTTTGGTCCGATGAGCAGTACCGCATCTTCGGATACGAGCCCGGCGAGATCGTCCCAACCTTCGAGCTGGTGTGCGAGCACGTGCATCCTGATGATCGCGGGCGCTTCGTGGCGGCCAATGAGGCCTTCGCGACCAGGGCCGAACCATACGACCTGGAGTACCGCATCGTGCGCCGGGACGGCGCTGTTAGAATGGTCCATTCTCGATCGATCACCGAAGGAGAATCCGCGCAGCCGCCACGCCAAACGGGTGCGCTCCAGGATATCACGGAGCAACGCCGGGCCGAGCAGGAGCGCGAGAAGCTCGAAACGCAGCTACGGCAGGCCCAGAAGATGGAAGCCATCGGGCAACTCGCCGGCGGCGTGGCCCACGACTTCAACAACATCCTCACCGCCATCTTCGGTAACGTGGGCTTGGCCCTCGACCGCTTGAAGCCCAAGGTGGGCGCTGACGACCCGCTGTTACAGGGCTTGCTGGAAATCGAGCGGGCCGCCCAGCGGGCCGCCACACTCACCCGCCAACTGCTGGCGTTCAGCCGGCGCCAGGTGTCGCAGCCCGAGGTGCTCGACCTCAACCGGACAGTCGAAGAGATGGAGAAGATGCTGCACAGACTACTCACGGAGCCCATCGCTCTGGAGACGATCCTGGCACCCGACCTTCTCCGCATCCGCGCCGACGCCGGCCAGATCGAACAGGTTATCGTGAATCTGGTCGTCAACGCCCGCGACTCCATGCCCGAGGGCGGCCGGCTGACGGTGGAAACCAGCAACGTCACGCTGGCCGAAGCCTACCGCAACGGCCAGACTGAGGGGCCGCCCGGCGAGTACGTGTTGCTGGCCGTCAGCGACACAGGCTGCGGCATGGACCCGGGGATTGCCGAGCGGGTCTTCGAGCCCTTCTTCACCACCAAGGCGGTGGGCGCGGGCACGGGCCTGGGGCTGGCGATGGTGTATGGGATCGTCAAGCAGGCCAAGGGTCACATCACCGTCTACAGCGAGCCAGGGAAGGGCACGACCTTCAGGATCTACCTACCCGCCGTAACGGCACAAGCGCTCGAACCCCGCGTCCACCAGGCCAACGACGATAGCCCTACCGGAACCGAGACCATCCTCGTGTGTGAGGATGACGAGTCAGTGCGCGGCCTGGCCGTCCAGATGCTCCGCGACGCCGGCTACACCGTCATGGCGGCCGACTGCGGACGCGCTGCCGTGCGGCTGGCGGCCGCCTGCGAAGATCGCATCCATCTCCTCGTCACCGATATCATCATGCCCGACATGAACGGCAAGAGACTGGCCGAGGCACTCGGCACCGAACACGCTGGCCTGAAGACGCTGTTCATGTCCGGCTACACATCCAGCGTGATCGCCCACCACGGCGTGCTGGACGAGAATGTGCAGTTCCTCGAGAAGCCATTCACCCGCCGGGCGCTGTTGCGCCGCGTCCGCGAGGTGCTGGACAAGTAGCCACACCCCATCAGCGGCCCAGAGCCGTTTTGAGCGCGGCCGAACAAGTCCTGTCGTGCGTCACTCGCCCAGAAGCACGGTGAAGGAGTCGATGTCGAACCCGTTGACGCTGCCGTCGCCGTTGCAGTCGGCCAACCAGGGGTCGCAGGATGGGTACGGGTCACCGTCGTGGTCCTGCACGTAGCCGTCCCAGTCGCCCAAAACCTGCGTGAAGTGGTCGATATCGAACCCATTGACCTCGCCGTCGCAATTGAGGTCGCCCAGGATCTGGTCCGGCGCTGGGACGCCCCAGATTTCAATGTCGTCGATGTTCCAGCCGCAGTAGGCCCTGAGGAAGTTGGTGCTGCCCATGGTCCAGCGCACGTAGACGGTCGGCTGGTTGTCGGCGATGTGCGAAAGGTCATACTCCTGGTAGGTCCAGCTATTATCGGCCACGATGGTCGTGCCCTGCCAAACCTCATCCCACATCACGCCGTCCGTGCTCACCCGGATATAGGCGTGATCGCCAAACTCGCGGTAGTGATTCTCCACGCCCAGCCAGCGCCGGAAAGCCAGGCGGACGTTGACCAGGCCCGTGCAGTCAAAAGCCGTGCTGGTCAGATGACGTTCCGGCATGGAATCCTGGTAGTCACCGCTGAGGTTGTAGCCATAGACATTATTCCCGGTATAGCCGCTGGTTGGGTCCGGGTAGCCATACTCTCCACCCTGGCCCTTTGGCGTTCCCCACGCCCAGCCGGTGTCCTTTGTCCAGCCGGGATCACCGTCGAGCGGGACGAAGTGTTGCCGCGTGGCCGCCGTATTGGCCAGCAAAACCTGGCGGGTCGCATCTCCGAGGTGCTCGCTGGTGTTGGTGACGTAAACCACGCCGACGTGCCCGCCTTCGCGCAGGTTCGCCGCATTGCCGTTGACCTCGACCGTCACCTCTGCGGCACCGAAGGGCGGCAACGTACCCGCGACATCGCCGGCGAGCGTCACCCAGTCGGCCAGCGGGTGGCGGGTGATCTCGTAGTCGGTCGGCAGGTCGCACCAGTTGGTAATCTGGTAGACCTTGCTCGACGGTGCGTACGGACCGCCGACCGGACCTTCGGTGTGCAGGGCCTCGTCGGGGCTGACGCGCAGACCGGCGTCGGTGGTGAGCGCCTTGATGCAGAAATTGGCGGATTCATCCAGATCGTGGAAGTCGAGCCAGCCGGAACCGTCGTGATAGAAGCTCTCCCCCGGAGCAGCCGACGATTCAACCCAGACGCGCGTTTTTGCGCCCAACAGAACGGGGATCTCGGAAGAGCGATCGTAGGCGTAGCCGTTGTTGGAGGTCTGCAAGTAGACGAAGAAGTCGTCGGCCGGATAGAGGCCCACCGGCGTGTCCAGGTCGATCGTGTGGAAGCCGGTGTAGTCGCTCGTGCCGGTCTTCGTCGCCAGGGGCTCGAGCAGTTCGCCGCCTTCGTAGCGATCATAGACGCTGAGCGTGTAGGTAACGTTGTCCGCCGTGGTGTAGAAGCTCAGCGATTCGAGCATCTGCCGGCCCGTCACAGTGAAGGCATTGAAGACGGCGGTGCAGTCGCTCTTGGTGTCGCGCCAGCCGTGGTAGTCGTGGTAGTAGACGTGGTCGTAGGCCAGCGGCTCGACGTTCCGGAAAGAGACCGCCCCCATCTCGGGGTGCTGGCCGCAGTGCTTGTCGTAGTATGAGATCCAGAAGAAACCGTCGAGCCCCCAGCTATCGCCCCAACTGTTCTTGCACAGCCAGGCGCCGCGCTGCGGAGCCGGCGTGTACTTGTTGTCGTCCCAGCCGATGATGGCAATGGCGTGGTTGGGATCGTCGCTCGTGTACGGGGGCTGGTAGTGGCGGTAGTTGCTGATGTACTGGCTGCTGGAGCACATGCACGTGCCGACCGCGCCCTCGGCCATGACCCGGTACTTGATCGCGTCGATGTTGCTGAGATCGGACTTGGCCACAAACCACTCGATGTCACGCGCGTAATAGTAGTGATAGTTGGGGTCGTATCTTCCCGGCGCGGGATTGTACGATTGCGCTTCGATGTTGCGGACGGCACCCTCGCCACGCGTCAGGTAGGCGGCCCCGACCAGATAATCACCACCTTGATGCACCGTCAGTCCCCCACCCGTCGGCGGATCGGTATCGTCGTTGTTGTTCCGGTTGAAGCCGTTCCACCAGTCGAGGTGATATTCAGCGAGGTTCGGCTCGCCGTTCTCGCCGGCCGCCGTCCAGACCCCGGTCACCATGAGATTGCTCTCGATGGCGGACATGATTCCGTGTGTCCAGCAGGTGCCGCCGATCTGGCTCTTGACCGAACTGACGTAGTTCTCGCCGTTGACGTCACGTAGATCGAACGTACTCGGCGCGTCAGCGGAAACCGTCGGACCGACAAACAGAACGAGCATCACGCCGAGCATAAGGAAACCGGGGCGAAACATCTGTGTGCTCCTTGGCCGAAAGGGAGGGGCTGGGGTCTGAGGAAGGCGGGCAGGTCGAGCGCGTGCCATCGCAGCTACTCCTTTCCCACGCTAACCGGCGACGGCCCGCTGACAGGCAGCCCCAAAGTCCCGCCTGCCGCGTCATCCACAGCGCGTCGACAGAAGCCACGCGGGTAACAACGCCAGTATAGCACCTGGGGGGGGCAGGCGCAAAGCGGCGCTGCACACTCCCGGATGCGTACGGGTGCGTGACGGAATCGGCGGATGGGGTCCGACGCCTCAACGGGACCGCTCAATCCCGATAGAAAACCATGGCGCGGTGCAACGCAAACCGCTCCCTTACCGTCGCGGCTCGGATCAAGCCGTTCGAACCCGCCGGAAGTGTAACAGACCCGATGCATGCCGGCGTGTGGCAGGCTTGTGGCCAACCCTCCAGCCGCTACACTCGGCCCGGCAGTCCAGGGTCAACCGGCCGCTCACCCAGGGGTAACACATGGCGCGCGTGATAGTCACGTACGGGCGGGGGTGGAACACGCTGGCGACTGTGCGCAGTCTCGGTCAGCGCGGGATCGAAGTGTATTGCGGCGAGGAGGCCCCGTTTGCCCCGTGCTTCTTCTCCAAACATTGCCGGGGACACTTCCAATACCCCTCACCGAGCACTGCGCCCGACGAGTTCGTCGAGTTCATGGTTGCGCGGGTCAAGGAGTTGCGGCCGCCAGATGGTGAACCATACGTGCTCATGCCCGTGCACAAGGAGACGTTCGTGCTCGCGGAGCACCGGGACCGCTTCGAGCCATACATCCGGCTGCCGGTGACTACGATCGACAACATCCGGCTGACCGACGACAAGGGTCGCCTGGCGCGCCTGGCCCAGGAGCAAGGCCTTCGCATTCCCCAGACGTGGCAATTCGCCGACATCAACGAGCTCTACCGGCACGTTCCGGAGCTGACGCTGCCGGCGTTCGTCAAGGTGCGCAATGCGGCGGCCGGCGTGGGGTTGAAGAAAGTCGATACCGCCGAGGAGCTGGTGGCGACGTTCCGCGAATTCGTCGATGGCTTCGGGCTGCAGCCAGCCGAGTACCCACTCGTGCAGGAGTACGTACCCGGCGACGACTACTGCGTGACAACCCTGTTCGACCAGGGCCGCTGCGTGGCCCGCATGACCTACCGCAACGTCCGCTCGTATCCGCGCGGTACCGGGGCCGGCGCCCTGCGCGAGACAGTCCCGCACCCCGCCGCGGAGGAGGCCGCCGTCAACCTGCTGGCACCGCTCAACTGGCACGGGATCGCACAGGTGGACTTTCGGGTCACGCCAGATGGGACGCCTTACCTGATCGAGGTCAACCCGCGCTTCTTCGGCGGGCTGCCACAGGCGATCGCCGCCAACGTGGACTACCCGTACCTGCTGTACCAGATCGCTATCGGCGAGCCGCTCGGGGAGCAGCCGGCGATCGACTACGAGAAACGCACCGAAACGCCGATCGTCGGGTTGCTGGCAACGCTGGAGGAGATCGCCAACGACGAGGCCAAATTGGCGGAATTGCGGCAGGTGGCCGAGGAGTTCAAGCGCCTGCCGCTGGCCGAGCAGAAGCGCGTCCAGTTCCAGCGCTTCCTCGACCAGCTCAAAGCCGTCGCCAGCCCGAAGAACATCAGGGAATACCTGCACCAGATGTTCGAAAAGCACTCCGGCACGATCAACGACGTCATCCACACCGATGACCCGCTGCCGGCCCTCGGCGCACTCTACCCTCTGGCGCTGATGCTCAAGCACGGCAAACTCTCGACGGCCGTTCTGGTATCTGAACAGGAGTTGCCCAGTGAAAAGCCGCGGAAACGGCTGCGGGACCGGCTGCGGCCGAACTGGGCGACACTGTTGCTGACGGGCGTGCTGTTCGTGCTATCCGTGGCTATCGACGCCTACCAGCCAACGCACCGGACGCTCGGCTGGCTGCTGGGCTGGCCCCGCCACGCGGCGGGCGCCGTGGCCGGCGTCGCCTTCGCCTTCTACCACGTCTTGAACTTCGTCTACCTCTGGCTGCTGGCGGCGATTATTCTCCGGCTGGGGCGGCGCCGACGCGCCTGACCGGGTGGGCGGCGCGATAGGCGCGCGCGTGTTGCACCAGCACGCGCAGCAGTTCCAAGCCGCGTTCGTCCGTCAGCGACTGGATCTCGGGGTGCCACTGGATTCCCACCACGAAGGCGCGGTCGGGCCGTTCGATGGCCTCAATGACGGCATCGTCGGCCATGGCGCAGACTCGCAACCCGGCACCGACGCGCTCGACCGCCTGTCCATGAAAGCTGTTGACCTGACGCGCCCCGGCCCCGAGTGCTGCGGCGAGCCGCGTACCGACGACGATTTCGACCTGATGAGCCGTGAAGCTGTCAAAGTCGATCCCGTGCGTCGCCGACAAGACCGGGTCGTCACGCAGGTTGCGGATCGTGCCGCCGTGTGCCACGTTGAGGATCTGGATTCCCCGGCAGATGCCAAGGATGGGCATATCACGCTCCATGGCCGCGCGGATGAGCCGGATTTCAAAATCGTCGCGGGCGCGGTCGACCAGCCACGCGTCGTCGGCATCCCCGCCATAGAGCACCGGATCGATGTCGCCGCCGCCGGTGAGCAGCAGAGCATCCACGTCGTCCAGCAGGGCCGCGAGTTCGCCGGCGTCACTCACGGGCGTGACCAGGACCGGTCGACCGCCCGCGCGCGCCAGGGCATCCTCGTACAACGGCCGCTGAGCTACGAGGCCGGACGCCATCGACAGGCCGATGCGCGGGCCACCCGGCGGCGGCGCGGGCCGTGCGGCCAGATAGACCAGTACCAGCACCGCCGGAATGCCCAGTCCCACGGCCGACACGATCAACGCGATGCGGCTACGTCTGCGCATGATGTGCAGTATGCGCGCCGCCGCCGCGCGGCGCAAGGCGCCGGCCGGAATGCCGCCACCCCGTTTTCCCCCTCGCACGTGCGGCCGCATCGTCCGATGGGACGCTGACGTCTGGCGTAGCGAATTGGTGCGTCTGTGGACGCATCCTACGGCTGGGGCACCGGCGGGTCGTCATGCGGCGCGAAACGGGCGGGCAACGCCGCCACGATCCTGGCCGTTTCCACACTGACGCGCACGACCTGCCCGACCAGGCGCACGATGTACTCCGGGTCGTCGGAGTTGTTGGGATCGGAGCGGATGCCGCTGCGTTTGTCTTCCTTGATGCGGTACTGGTCGATCACCCACTCCAGCGCGCTGCGGTTGCCCAGGCGATAGTCGAACACCTCGGGCGGAATCCCGCCCAGCGTGAGCGAGTCGTTGACCTTCAGTGACTTCTTGTCCTTGCTTCGGCACATATGCCCACGAAAGTCGAGTGCGACTCGCCTGGCGTCCACTCTGCGGACCATTCCGGCTGTTGGTGCGAGAGGGGATTCTCGCACCAGGACGACTGACTGTGGAACGACCCCCGGTTGGTCAACAGCCGGACGGCTGACGCCTGTGCGCGCGGGCGTTTGGCGGTTACTTCCACAGCGGCCTCACAGCAGTGCGCGGCACAACTCCCGTAGCGGCCGGGCGCTGCGTTTCGCTGCCGGCGCCAACTGCCGGGGCGGACTGCTATGGCTTCGTGCTGGCGGGTTTGCCGCGCTCATCGAAACGGCCGAAGTCGAAAACGTAGGTCCACCAGTTGTTCAGCCGGCCGTCGGCGTTTACGCCGGGGGCCTTGGGCAGGTGTCCAAACCACCAGCGCATGTACGCGCGGTGATAGTCCGGCCCCCCCCAGGTCTCGCAGGTGACTTCCTGCATCTCGCTGCCGACGTCGGGGTAGCTCAGCCAGGCATCCGCGCTGCTCTGCACCGCGCGCGGATTGGCATAGTCGTAGTCTTTCACCCCGTTCGGCGGATAGTGACATGTCCCCACCGCCGCCACTCCGTTTGACTGATGAGCATTCGCGGCGAAGCGCGCCCAGTTGCTCGTGAGTTCGTCACACTTCCACCCGCCGTAGATCCGGGTCATGGTGGACTCGGTGCGATGGCATAGGTCGTGCAGCATCTCGGCCACGCCGCGCTCATAGTTGAAGCCCATGATGGCGAACGGCACACGGCTCGGGACCTCGCCGTAGACGCCGCCATTGATGTAGAAGGCGCCCTGGCCGGCCATGGCGGATTCCCAGTAACCGAAATAGGGCGCCCCGAACCACCAGACCTCGTCGATCTTCCCAGATTCGACGCGCGGGATGATGTCGTAGCGCGCGATCGCCGCCGGATAGTCCACACCGTCAGCGTCGTGCCAAGGCGTCTTCTTGCGCAGGCAGTCGACGTACTGCTGCGGCGTGTAGGTGAAACCATCGACCTTCTTCTGGAATTCGCGCACTACGAGCCATTCGACGATCTCGAACTGAAGGTAGCCGCCGCTCGCGTCACAGATGTCCTGCATATAGCCGGCGGCCAGCTCGAGCGGATCGTTCCACCCGCCGAGTTCGCGCACCGTCGTCGGACCGGCGGCCGGATCGCCGGGGGCGTGCACCTCGGCCGGAATCTCGGGATTGAATTCGAGCACCAACACCTTCACGTGCCGCGGATCCTGATTGTGAGCCACTTCCGCCGGCGGCGTGACGCGCGGGAGTCGGGTCGGGTCGAGCTTTACGATTGGCCCCTGGTTGGCGCAACCCATGCTGGTGAGCATCAGCAGCATTGCCAGGCTGCACGTGAGCATCTTCCGATTCATCGTGTTCTTGCTCCCTACTGAGGGGCCGCTTCAAAGCGCAGCAGCCGTTGTAGGCGCCGGTCACAACGCCTGGCCGCCAGCACCGGACGAGGGGATTCTACACGATGAGCGGGCGGTATTCAGCCTGGTTCCCTGACTTCATCCGATGCAGCGTTGCGCCGTTTCTGCGCCGCCGTTGGGCGGGGCCGGGCCCAGGGGTAGCGCCCCGGGGGCGGCGGAGACCTGCGTCCACCACGACCGATGGCAATACAAACCTCCGCCGAAGGGGACTGTGGGGTGGGATTTACCCGTGCGACCCCCAGGGACGTCCCGATGGAGGGCGGCGCATGCTGCGACCAGAGGGGCCCGGATGCCGCGCAGGCGCTCGGGGGCCAATGTACTATCGGTCCTTGCCGGTACGGTTAAGACCCTGCGGTTTTTCTCACCGCCTCTGGCAGCATGGCCGATGACAAGTCCGGACAGCGCAGCCCTACTCGCCTTCCCGCGCCGCGGGCACGTTCCAGGGCTCTGGCTGCGCCGGGTGCTGCTGCATACACACTCCGCTGGGTGTCGGCGGGCTTGGTGTCCGTCTGCACGGTCGCCCGCTGGAGGAATAGGACTATGACAAAGGTCGCCGCTGGCGTGGCTGTGGAAGCTTCCCGCTCGGAATTGGAGCAACAGATACGGGCTCGCATCGCCTCGCTGTCCTACTTGCCGACGGCCGCCGCCGTGGCGATGAAATTCGTCGAGCTCGGCAAGAACCCACATGCGGAGCCGTTGGACTACGCCAAGGTCATTGGTGCCGACAGCTCGCTAAGCAGCAAGCTGTTGGCGCTGGCCAACTCCTCCTGGGCCGGTGTGCGTAACAAAGTCACCAACGTGCGGATGGCGGTAAATCTGTTGGGGTTGGGGACCGTGCGCACCCTGGGCATCAGCTACTGTATGACCGGCCTGCACAGTGAATTGCGGCTGAGCACGGACGAGTCGAAGCTGTTCTGGCAAGCATCACTGTGCAAGGCGGTGGCCGCCAAGCAATACGCTTCGCTTCTGGAACCGCGTTTGGGCGACGAGGCCTTTGTGATCGGCTTGTTCCAGGACTTCGCCGTGACGGTCATGTACGCCACCGCCCGCGAGCCGCTGCTGGCCATCCTTCAGGATCCGAACATGGACGTCCCGGCGCAGTTGCAGCGTGAGCGCGAGCTGTTCAACCTGAGTCATCCCGAGGCCGGGCGGCTTCTGGCCCAGAAGCTGGAACTTCCGGAGCTCTTCGTCGACGCCGTGGCGTTCCACCACGACTACGAGCAGGCGATCGAGCATATCGACCAGAAACACCTGCGCGACGCCGCGCATGCCGCGTCGCTGCTTCCGCACTTACTCAACTTCTGGAGCCGCGAGAACGCGGACGCGCTCAGCGAGTTCCTCCAACAGCACGCACCGTCCACCGACCTGTCGGGCTATCTGGCGCTGGTCGAACGAGAGTTCACCCAGCTCTTCAGCTTCTTCCACGAAGGGGCCCTGCCCGACGCGCAACTGACCGAACTGCTCGAGGCCACAGCACGCGAGGCGGCCGACCAAGCCGGCGTGCTGGTGGGCCGCGTTGGTGTGCTGACACGTAGCGTCGCCGCGATGAGCACAGAGATGCACAGGCTCACGAAGGAACTCGAGGATGAAGTCACGCACGACCGAACGACGGGTGTGCTGGCTCGGGCAGGATTCATGCCGCGCGCGTACGTGCAGCTCACGCAAGCGGCGCGCTACGGGACCAGCTTCGGTCTCGTCTACCTCGATCTCGACCGGTTCAAGCACGCGAATGACACATACGGGCATGAGTTCGGCGACCAGGCGCTCCAGACACTCACCGCCGCGTTGCAGGACCGGCTGCCCGAAGGCGCGCTGATTGCCCGCATGGCGGGAGACGAGTTCGTGGTCCTGCTTGCTGACTGCACTGAGCAACGCGCCACCGAACTGGTCAGACAGCTTGTTTCCACCGTGGCCACCACGCCGGTTCCGTGGGATGGTGCCTCGCACCAACTAACGATCAGCGCTGGCCTGCTGCACCTCAGGCCGTCCGGCCACGTGCAAGACCTCGAAACGCTTCTGAACGCGGCCGCCAAGTTGATGTACGTGGCTAAGCGGGCCGGCGGGAACCGGGCCGAGATCAGGTCCATCCGCCCCGACTGAACGTGACCCGCGCCGCGCCGGCCGCGGCCACGACGTCCCTAAGGGGGCTGACGTGCCGGTTGAGAGGCGGGTTGCGATGTCAGGGGCGCCGCCCGTGGAGGTTCGTCCGCTGCTCCCGTGTCGCCGCGCTGCAAAGGCCCCGCGAGCAGGGGCGCCACAAAACTGGCGATGAAGTCCGGGCTGGTTCCGTCCGTGTGCAGGCCGCGGTACCCATGACGGGCATACAGGCGGCGATGGGGCATGTTGCGCAGACGTCGCTGGTACAGGGAGCGCGTCGTATCGTCGGCGTCGGTGGGCAAAGCGAATCCGAATAACCCGGCCACGCTGGGGCCTTCAAACTCGCGGTCGACCGAGCCGGAGATGGGGACCCCGTAGCGTAGGATGGGATCCGCGGGCGAATAGAAGCAGTACAACAGCCCATCGATGGCCGACAATGCGTCGCTCAAGTCGTAGTGCCGCGATAGGCTGCTGCTCAGGAGCACCACCGTGCCGACGCGACATTCGTCGCGCAACTCCTCGAGGGCCCACGTGGCGACGCCCGTTCCGGCCGACAATGCGATGATGTTGACGCGCGTGCCGGGATGGTGCGCCAGATGCTGGCGGATGGCCTTCGCCAGACGTTGGGCCTGGGCGCCGTTGCGCTGCCGATCGACCTGGTCGCGGAGTGTGCCGCCCACCCAGGACTGCCAGCCGAAAACCTCGATCGCACCGCGGTAGCCGCCTTGCCGCAGTCCCTTGGGCACGTCGATGGTGCCGACGTGTCCAAACACACCTGCCCCACCCACATAGAACGTCTTTCCAATGGCTGCCCCGTGGGGATCGCTTCCGACGCGTGAGATCCAGGTGCAGCCGCACAATCCGGTCAGGTACCAGGCGAGCGCGAGCCGTCCATACCGCCAAATGCCTGACCGCGTGCTACTGGGCAAATACATACCGCTAGGTTCCCCGCCTGGCACGTGTCCGCAAACCGATCAGGTCTTTCATCACGTTATCGACGGCGGTACCGCGGCCGGAACCGCCAAAGGCATCGTGCAACTGGCCGTAGCAGGTAAAGAGTTCGTCGTACACGCGCGCGGCGGCCCGGCGCGGCTTGTAGACCGTGCGCTTCAGTCCGCACATGGCCTTCTGTGCGGCCGCCATACTGCCGTGACCGCCCCGTTTTGTGCCGCCGGCCACGGTTCCGCAGATGGCAGCACCCAGGGCGCACGTCTGCGCCGACCGGGAGATCTTAATCGGCCGGCCGGTGACGTCGGCGTAGATCTGCATGAGCAAGGCGTTCTTCTCTGCGATCCCGCCGCAGGTAACCACGTCACGCACCCGGGCGCCAAATTCCTCCAGCCGGGCCATGATGACCCGGGCCCCGAAGGCCGTCGCCTCGAGCAGGGTGCGGTAGACCTCGGCGGGCGTGGTGTGCAGCGTTTGCCCCACGAGCAGCCCGGTCAGCCGCACGTCCACCAGCACCGAACGATTGCCGTTGTTCCAATCCAGGGCCAGCAAGCCGGATTCGCCCGGTTGCAGGCGCTGCGCCGCGGCGGTGAGTCGCTCGTGCGCGTCAGGACGCCCGTCGAAGTTGCCGACCCACCAGTTGAAGAGGTCGCCCACCGCGGGTTGGCCGGCCTCGATGCCGTAGTGGCCGGGCAGGATCGAGCCAGCGACAATGCCGCAAACACCGGGTATGTCGGCGAGCTTTGTGCTCGTGGGGGTTACGAGCATGTCGCACGAGCTGGTGCCGAGGATCTTGACCAGTGTGCCGGGCTTGATGCCGGCGCCGACCGCGCCGAGATGGGCGTCGATGGCGCCGACGGCGACCGGTGTGCCTGCAACCAGCCCCAGCTTGCGGGCCCACGCGGAGGACAGGCCGCCGGCCACCTGATCCGCCGTATACGCTTCCTCGTACAGACGTCCGCGCAGCCGGGCCAGCTCGGGATGCAAGCGCATGAGGAAGTCCGCCGCCGGCAGGCCATAGCTGCGGTGGAACATGGCCTTGTGGCCGGCGGCGCAGATGCTGCGTCGCAGCTTTGCGACATCGGTACACCCGGTCAGCAGGGCCGGGATGTAGTCGCACAACTCCACCCACGACGCCGCGGCGCGGAAGACGCGCGGGGCCACGCGCAGGCAGTGCAGCGCCTTGGACCAGAACCACTCGCTGCTGTAAGTGCCGCCGCAGCGGGCGACGTACTCCGGGCGTTCGAGCTGGGCCAGTTCCGTGATTTCCTGGGCTTCGGCGTAGCTGCTGTGGTCCTTCCACAGCCAAGCGCAGGCCTGCGGATTCGTGCGAAAGGGAGCCCGCAGAGCCAGCGGTTGGCAGTGCGCGTCGATCGGCAGCGGTGTGCTGGCGGTAGTATCCACGCCGATGCCGACGATTCGCTCCGGCTTGAAGCCCCGCAGCTTGGCCGCCTGGCGGAGCGCGGCCTTAACGCACTTGGTCAAAGCGACCGCGTAGTCGCCCGGATGCTGACGGGCAACAGCGGGGTCCTTCTTGTCCAGGATCACACCCGCCTGGCCACTGGGATAATCCGCCACGGCGGTCGCAACCTCGCGGCCGTCACGCACGTCGGCCAGCAGGGCGCGAACCGAATTGGTGCCGAAATCCAGCCCCAGACCGTAGGCGACCCTGGCCGCCATGGTAAATCTCCTTGCTGTTTGACACCCGTCGCGCCGAACCGGCCCGGCGGGACTGCGGAAGGGAGAGCGGATCTACGGGCTAACTTCGCGGAGCACGTGATCTTCGACGTAGATCGGCACCTCGCTGGCCACACCGAGCGCGATCGCGTCTGATGGTCGGCTGTCCACCTCGAGCAGTTCGCCCTGCTGCCGGATCACCAACTTGGCGTAGAACGTGCTGTCCTTCAGGTCATTGACGACGATCTTCTCCAACTCGGCCGATAAGCCGTCGATGACGTTCGCCAGCAGGTCGTGTGTCATCGGGCGCTGGAGTTGCACGCCCTTCACGCGCCGATCGATCGCCAGCGCCTCCGTCAGGCCGATCACGATGGGAAGCGTGCGGGTGCCGTTCCGCTCACGGAGCACGATCACCTGCGAATCGTGAGTCTCGGAGATCACGATCTGCGCCAAGTCCATCCGGATTTCCATGCGTTGCCTTCCGTGTGACGCCAGAGTCCCTCGGCCGAGTTGAGGCTATCGATGCCTCTGCGGAGTGTCAAGGAGAACGCGGGCAGGGCAGCGATTCCGGGTGCGTGACACTTGCGGCGGGAGTTTTGGGTATGATTCAGGCGGGTTGGCCCCGGAAGGCGGGGTCGGGCGGTTGGGCGCGCTTCAAGGAGGAAGCTGATCATGCCAGCGAGGACGACACGTGAGGAAGCTCGGGC
>JAHJAR010000141.1 GCA_018814045.1 Planctomycetota bacterium
ATGCGGGCCAGATCGAGCGCTTCGCCTTCCACTCCCGGCGGTATCTCCAGCCCCAGGTAGCTCAACAACGTAGGCAGCACGTCGATGCTGGCCACCAGTTGCTCGACGCGCGTGCCCCCATGCGCGGCCCGCGGCAGCCGCAGCAGACACACCGCGTGCAGGGTCGTCTGGTAGGTCGTCAGCCCGTGGTTGAAATAGAACCGGTGCTCCCAGAAGTTCTCGCCATGATCACTGGTCACCAGCACCAGCGCTTGGTCGAGAACCCCGCGTTGGCGCAGGTCTTCGAGCAGACGGCCAACGTGTTCATCCATGTATGAGATCTCGCCGGCGTAATTTCGCGCCAGCACCTGCGCTTCCACCGTCGCCTCGTGGCCGGCTTGGCGTATCCCCTGACGCACCACCTCGGTGTGCTCCGGGGTCACTCGCCGCGCGCCGCCATACATCGTGTTGTAGGGCGGTGGGGGGTCGTACGGCTCGTGCGGATCGAAATAGTGCACGAAGAGAAGCAGCTTGTCGGGTATGCCGATTTCGTCGAGATAACTGATGACCGCGTTGGTGACCGACTCGGCCGGGCGTTCGTTGTGCTCGGCCCCGATCACACTGACAAAGCGCTCGAAACGCTCGTCGTAGTGATCAAAACCCTGGTTGAAGTCAAAGCGGCTTTCCAGTGCGAACGAGCCGATGAACCCCGCCGTGTGAAAGCCCGCCTCTTGCAGGATTTCAGTCAGCAGCAGATTCTCGCGATTCACCATGAAGCCGTTGCGCGGCGTGCCGTGTGTGTGCGAGTACTTGCCAGTGAACAGCGAAAGGTGCGACGATAGCGTGGTCGGCACCACGGTCATGTAGTCGGTGAACAGGATCGACTCGGCGGCCAGCGCGTCGATGTTCGGCGTGCGCACCTCGGTGTTGCCGTAGCAACCCAGATGATCCGCACGCGTGGTGTCCAGCGAGATGACGATGACGTGCCGGGCGGGCTCGCAGGACTCCGGCTTCTCACGCGAGCAGGACACGCCCCCGGCCACCGTCCCCAGCAGCGCCAACCACAGACCGGCGCGTACCCAGGTAGCTTCGTCGCCCAGCCAGGATGGAGCTTTCCTCGGCATGCCGTAGCTTACACAGTCGAGCAAAAAGAGCATCATGCCACAGGCCAGAGATTCAGCGCACCGCAACCGTGCTATTGTAGCGTCTCCCAATCACGACGTGCTTCCGAGCCGCGACCGTCAGGGAGCGATTGCCGGCGGCGCCGATCGGTTCTCAACACAACCGCTCCCCGGCGGTCGCGGCTGCTCCGCAAATTCGGATTCTCATCCCCCGTGGGTGCGGCGGAAGCTCCATGAGAACTCGGGTTTGAATACGATGCCGTAATTGTGAGACACTGCACTATGCCGGTCTACGAGCCACATAAGCCCGGTTGCAGCACAAGATCGTAGCCGTCTGCGCCGACGCAGTCGGCCGTCAGAAACGTCCCCGGCGCGGCCGTATCCGTGCGCAGCAGGCACACCGAATCAACCTCCGGTGCCTGACCGGCGTGGCGGGCGACAATGCCACGCTCGTCTGGCGGCTCGCCGTCCACCAGCACCTCCAGGGCTTGCCCAACGCGCCCTGCCGCCGCTGCCAGGGCGACCTCCTGCTGGGCCAGCATCAGCCGCGCGTAGCGCTCTTGCCGCAAGGACGCGTCAAGCTGCCGCGGCAGCCGGCCGGCCGGCGTGTCCGGCTCAGGTGAGAATGCAAACGCCCCCGCCGCGTCAAACCCGAAATCACGTACGAAGGCGAGCAGTTCCTCGAACTCGGCCTCCGTCTCGCCGGGAAAGCCGACGATGAACGTCGTGCGAATGGCCACGCCGGGGATGCGCTGACGGATGCGCGCCAGGAGGTTCTCGGTTTGCCGGCGCGTCACACCGCGGCGCATGGCCTTGAGGATGCGGTCGTTGACGTGCTGAAGCGGAATGTCGACGTAGTTGACGAAGCGGTCGCACTCGGCGAGCGCGTCCAGCATGCCGTCGGTCAGCATGGTCGGGTAGACGTACATCAGGCGCAGCCAACGCGCACCATCACAGGCCGCGTCGAGCTGCCGCAGCAGACCGGCCAGACCGGGCTCGTAGTCGATGTCACGCCCATAGCTGGTTGTATCCTGGCCGATCAAAACCAGCTCGCGCGCCCCGGCGGCGATGAGTTCGCGGCATTCGGCAACCAGTTCGTCCGGCGGCTTGCTGTGCAGGGGGCCACGGATCGCCGGAATCGTGCAGAACGAGCACTTCTGGTTGCAGCCTTCGCTGATGCGCACGTAGGTGTAGTGCGGCGGCGTCAGGCGCAGACGACCGCGGTCGGACCAGGGCTGCGGGTGGTAGTTGCCCAGGTAAAGGCTGACGTCCGGGTCGCGCTCGGCCGGCCACACAGCCCGCGCAACGTCATCACGGTTGTGCACGCCGACGAGGGCGTCTATCTCGGGCACGGCGTTGAACAGCTCTTGCCCGTCGCGTTGGACGAGACAGCCGGCCACGACGATGCGGCCGAGTTCGCCGCGGCGTTTGCGCTCGGCCAGTTCACGGATCACGTCGAGGGCCTCGTCGCGCGCGGCACCGAGAAAACCGCAGGTGTTGACGACAACCGTATCCGCCGCCGACTCGTCGCCGGTGATAATTGCCCCCGACTCGGCGATCTGCCCCAGCATCTTCTCCGAGTCCACGAGGTTCTTCGCACAACCGAGCGAGACGAAGCCGACGACGGGCGGCTCGCGCCGTGCTTTGACCGCCCGCGTCGGCGTGCTTTTTCGTTTGGTGGAATGGGAGGCCATCTTGGAGTGTGTCGCAACCTCGTGAGCAGCTCGCCACCAGCCAACGCTGCATGGCTTCTACAAAGCGTAGCGAGCGGTTGCGCTGGCGGCAATGCCCCGGATGCGTTCTCATAGGCGTCAACTGGAGGGCGGCATGGGCTCACCGCCGGTCCGGGATGCGGCCGCGGGCCCCTGCCGTCGAATGTCGTCACCATGCCGCGTTGCCCGAACTGCGATTACGACCTGACCGGCCTGGAGTTGCCGCACCGCTGTCCCGAGTGCGGGCACCTCTCGGACCCCGAGCAGGAGCGTGCCGCCGCCGTGGCGTGGTATTGCTACTGGAAGGGCCTCTTCTTCCGGCGGCCACCGCCCATGGCGCTGGCCTACCTGGGCAACCCCGCCTGTCGGCGCCAAGCCCGGCGGCGCTACCTGACGCTGGTGCTGCTGCCTTGGCTGGCCGTGACCTGCGTGCTCCTGATGCTGAATTCGGTGGAGATCGTCCACAAGCACGAGCGCTGGTGGGAAACACCGGAGTTGCCGGGTGAGAAGCTCAATCACAAAGTGGACGTGCAGACGGATCGGGTCCTCGCGTTCAATTTCCATCTGGGGCCGTTCTTCCTGGATTTCGGTTCCGGATCGGAGCTGTTGCACCGGAAGACCAACAACTCGCTCCGGCTGAGCTGGCCCCACCCCGACAACTTTACGTGGATTGTCTTTCTCGCTCCCCCCGTGTTCGGCGTAGTGGGCATCTACCTCCTGGGCCTGACTCTGTTGGGAGATCGCGCCCTGCGCGGACAGATCGCCCGCGTTGGTAGTACTGGCCCGGCTTGGGTGCTCGCAGCTTTATTGGCGCCCTGGCTGATTACCGCGCTGCTATTGCATTTCCTGGTGGCGATCTGTTTCTCAGTGGATGAACTGGATTTTCTGCCAAGCATAGTCAGCGGCATGGCAGTGGCGGCGCTCATCTGGACTGCCCTGGCTGTTTATGCGCTGGGGGCCCTGATCGTCCTCTCAAGCACGCTGCTTGCCCAGCGTCCTCGGCGCCGTGGTTTCCTCGTTTGGGGCGCCGCCATCGTGAGCTTCATCGTGTGGGCCGTGACTTTGGGCGGTTCGTGGTTCCTGATGGTCCTGCTGATCGACCTGCTCGACTGAACCCGCCGGGTCGTTTCTGGGCTACTCCCCCAGCACAAACTTCATCGCTTGGTGCAGCTCCTCGTCCGTGTTCTTGGGGAAAGTGTGCCCCAGGTTCTCGTAGACCTTGAGTTGCACCGGAATGCCGGCCTTCTGATACTCTTTGGCGGCGGTGCGGTTGGCCTCCAGGATCGGATCGCGGTCGCCGACCATCACGTAGAAACGCGGCCGCCGCGCTCCCTCCAGCAACGCCGGGCCGGCTTCCGACGAGTTGTAGCTGCCGGCGACGGGGATCACGCCGGCGAACTTGTCCGGATGCCGGATTCCCAGATTGAACGCGATGTACGCACCCTGCGAGAAACCGGTCAGGACGATGCGCTGCTCGTCGATCTTGTGCTCCTTCAGCACCACCTTAACGGCGCTAGTCACCAGGTAGTCGGCTTCGTCCGCGGTGCCCCACTCGAATCCGGCCGCCCGTCCAACACCGGTCGGACGCACGGCCCGCGGTGCCACCAGGATTGCCCCGCTCTTCTGGGCGACGCTGCGCCAGACGCCGGCGATCTGCTCGGCTGTCCCGCCATAGGGATGCAAGGCGACGATCAAGGGGGCCGGCTTGCCGCGGTCGAGGTCCTCCGGGACGACGATCAGCGGCGTGCTCTTCTCGGCTAGCTTCAAAAAAGCGGCCCGATCGCGCGCCGCGTGCTGCCGGACAATCTCCAGCGTGGCTGGGTAGCCAGGCAGCGTGCGGATGGGCTTCAAGTCCGGGTCGGTCTCAAACAGATACCGGTCGCTGAACCCGGCCTCGGCCGCCTTACGAGCCCAGATGAGGGCGTTCTCGGCGTCGCCACTCAACCCGTACGCACACGCCAGGTTGTATGCGTTGTGGCTGTTGGCCGGGTCACGTTCGACCAACTTCAACCCGATTTCGATCGCCGACGGCCAGTCCTTGCTCTGGTAAGCTTCGAAGTACGCCCGCCGCAGGCTATCAACCGATTCCTGGGCCAAGGCGGCGGCCGGCAGCAGTATCAGTGCGGCACAGGCCACACCGCACAAGATGTGCTTCATGGTGCGTTTCATCGGCAGGTCCTCGCGTTCCGGGCTTCTTGATGTGCCGCTGACGCGGCGCCTCCAGGGCTCATAGCGTAGTACGGCACGCACATCGCCGCAATCGGTGGGCGCGGCGCCGCGGCTTCCCCTGGCTCAGCCCAGCGGGTACCTTTTCCGGCGATCGTGTGGGTAGCCCGCGCGGGCCCAGTTGGGAGACAGGTCGAGCTGGAACTCACGCCGGCTTCCGGCCCCGCTGGGCGCGCGGCGCCGGGTCGCCTGGAGCCGAGTCCTCTATCTGATACGCCGGGAGCCTGGTGGAAACGGGATTGCTAGCTTCCATGCCGGACTGGGCAGCAGTGTGGGAATACGTTTGGGGGCCGATTGCGGCCACGCCGTGGGCTTCGTGGCGAGACTTCTGGCTCCAACAGGTATTCAGTGATCGCTTTCGGGTGTGCTTCTTCCTGCCGCTGGCACCAGTGCTGTTGCTGTTTTCACGGCGCTACCTGCGCCACGGAATAATCCTGACCGGGCTGGCCTTCGTGGCGTACGTGTTTGGCGCGCTGTACGCGCTGTTCTGGTTGGGCTCGTGCGTGCTGTTTCACCGCCTGAGCGAGCAGTTCGCGATTGAGGCCAAACGCAAGGACGTTCTGCAATGGGGCCCCCCACTGGCCGCAACGGGCTGCATCGTCGGCTGGCTGCTGATCTCGCAGGCTTTCGAACACCTCGACTTGTGGACTAACTGGAATGACTGGCTCTACTTCCACGCCCCCTGGCTCTACCCCGTCGGTGCACGCGACTTCCCCTGGGAGCCATACTGGGCCGGCGTGACGCGTCCCACACCCAACGGCGACCCGCCGCCGCAGCTATTCCGCGTCCTGTTCCATGATCCACACATTATCGGGACGGCGTACTTCGCCATCCGGATGCTGCACTACTTCTCGGAGATCAAGCGGGACACGATTCCGCGTGAACGGCGGACGTTGCTGAACTTCATGGCCTACCTGTGCTATGCTCCCACGCTCATGCAGGGCCCCATCGAGCGCTTTCCGCAGTTCCAGGACGAGATGGACACCTGCCACGAGCGGCGATCGTGGCCGAACGTCTTGCCAGCACTGGGGCGGATGGCTTGGGGGATGTCGAAATGTCTGGCCGGTTTGCTGTACCTCGCTCCGGAGGTTTCTATCCGGCTCGACGTCGGCAGCCCGGAAGGCTACTACGGCCATCCGGAACGCATTGAAAGCTACGCGTGGCTCTACTTCGGGATCTACCTGCAAATCTACCTCTTGTACCTGCTCTTCAGCGGGTATTGCGACATTACGGCCGGCATCGCCCGGCTGCTCGGTTATCGGCAGGTCGAGAACTTCAAGCGGCCCTGGCTAGCTACCAGCATGCGCGACTTCTGGCGACGCTGGCACATCAGCCTGTCGATGATCCTGCGCGACTACATCTACATCGCCTTTGGTGGAAACCGCCGCCATGTCACCCTGAACCTATGCCTGACCTTCATCATCTGCGGCGTCTGGCACCGCTTGACGCCACACGTCGCCCTCTGGGGCATCCTGATGGGCCTGATGGTGGCCGTGAACCAATGGTGGGTGCAGTGGATGAAGAGAGTGGAGGCCACGCCAACCGGCTGGCTGCCAGCAGCGCGGCGGGGCGTGTGTCGCCTCTGGCCGCTGCCGCAAATCCTCTCCTGGGCGCTGACGATGCATTGCTTCGTGATGTCGCTGCTGGTGTTCTTCGGCGGCTGGGGGGCGGTGCGCGTGGCCTGGGAGTTGACCAGGCGACCACTGGCCTGGCTGGCGGGTTGCTTCGGGTAGGCGCGTTCGAAGCGATCGCGTCCGCCGTCCGGCGGCCCGAAATACGCGGGCAGCGGGCCGCACACGTCTTATAAGTATGGCCGCGGTCACATCTCGAGGGTGGCACCGACCCGCCGCCGCCGCACTAGTTACGAATCGTCCCGGCCCTGGAAGCCGATGATCCAGTATCGAGCACCGAGGGCAACTGTGCACAGAGGATCCTGCTATGCAAACTGCAAACTGGCAGCCGGGGCTGGTGCGGCCACTCCGCCGTGACACGGACTGTGCGAACGCGGCCGCCACCGCCATCGGCGTGCTGGCTCTGGTGAGCGCCGGCTGGTGCTGTGTCTGCGGCGTGGCAACAGCCTCTGGGCAAACCTACGACATCGCTGTGCTGGCGGGCGAGGACAGCGTTCGCAGCCAGGCCTACGGCATCAATGCGACGGGGCAGACCGTCGGTTGGTCCGTGGCCGGCGATACAACCCACGCCACCCACTGGCACAACGACCTGATCACGGACCTGCATGGCACGGTCCATTTCTGGCTGGAACACCCCTACGACGGGGATTACAGCGAGGCCTTCGACATCTCGGACAGCAACCAGGTGGTCGGTGGATCCATCCGTTACTACAAGTGCCTGGACGGCAACATCCCGCACTTTCACGCCTTCGTCATGCGACCCGCCGTCCTCAGCGATCTGGCCACGCCCTACCCCGGCGACGCGCTGACCGACCTGGGCACTTTCGGCGCCCCCTGCGTAGCCTGGGACAGCGCCACTGTCGGCATCAGTAATCGCAGTCACGCCGTTGGTTGGGCGGACGTCGACGACCGCGGCACCGTGCGCGCCTTCCTGGTCACGCCCCAAAATGGCGTGTGGTACGTGGACGCGAACGCCGACTACGTCAACGATCTGATGGTGAATCTCGGCGTGCTGCATGTCGACACGACAGTCAGCAGCGCGACGGCCGTGAATGACACCGGTATCGTCACCGGATATTCGTACATTCTGCCGCCGGCCCAGAGCACGGCGTATCATGCGTTCGTGGTCGTGCCAGTGGACACGGATCTCGACGGCGTCAACGATCTATGGGCCCGCGATGCAAACGCCGACGGCGTCAACGATCTGATGGCCGACGTCGGCACGCTGGGGGGGAACAACAGTTGGGGCCGCGACATCAATAACCTCGGGCAGATCGCGGGCGAGTCAGACACGGACGATGGCAACGTGCACGCCTTTGTCGTGACGCCGCTGGACACGAACAGCGACGGCACTCCCGATCTGTGGTTCAGCGACCTCGACGGCGACGGCGCGAACGATTTGATGACCGACTTGGGTACGCTGGGCGGCGCCAATAGCAGTGCGTCGCGGCTCAACGACAGCGGCCACATTGTCGGCTGGGCGGAGAACAGTGATGGCGAGCGCCGCGCCTGCCGGTGGGTCAACGGCACCATCACCGACCTGAATGCCGTGCTGAACCACACTACGACCGTGCTGCTCACCGAGGCGCGTGACATCAACGCCCGCGGGCAGATTGCCGGTTGGGGCGTGTCCCGCGCCGGCACCTCCGATGACAAGCGCGCCTTCATCCTGACCGAGGCCGAGGCGGAAACCGATGCCGGTGGCTCCGCAGATACTGGTGGCGGAGGTGACAGCGGCGGGTCGGGCGGTACTAGCAGTCATATCGATGGCGCCGATGACCTGGCACCAGTGCCCGAGCCGGGCACGACGCAGACCGACCAGGGCACCGGCGGCGAATCGGGCAGCGGGACCACCCCGACCGCAACGCCGGCGCTGTGCGGTTTCGGCACGCTCGCCGTCTTGCCGTTCACCTTGCTCGGATTGGTCTGCGCGAAGATCGGCGCCAGGCTCAGGCGGCCCTGAATCACTCTGCGGTTCAAACGGGGGGCTCCCGGCGCCGAGCTTACCGCCTGAGTTGCGGCTACTTGGCGCCGAGGAACCACGAGTATGCCCACCGTCGTCATGGTCAACAGCGCCAGGATCACCAGGATCACCAGGCCCGCCTTCCGATACAGCCGGAATCACTGTGGGTTGCGGGCCTGCGATCACAAACGCGAGACCAATCTGCACGCCTTCCAGATCAGGCCCCGGCGGGTAGTCAGCCAGCCCCCCGTCAGTGGCACCACGACATCACCATTCTCAGAGAAAACGCTGGCAGCGCTCGATTACGGAGGATGCTCGTTCCGTCAGACCCCGTTGTGAGCTTCCAACCCTGAAATACCCCCACAGCGGGTTACGCTGCCACACTCCCCGTCGTAAGCGGACCGCTTTCAACACACCTGACACCACGCTATAATGCGCCACTCTGAAACTGTGGCGCGGGCGGCGTGGCGGCCGCCGCCGGGAAGGACTCAAAAACCATGAATCCTAGCGTTGCCGTGGCTACGGACGCGGTGTTTGCTGCGCAACCGCGGGCCGATCGCCCACTGAGACCCCTGGCAGAGCGTTTCCTGATCATCGGCCTCGACGGGGCCACGTTCGATGTCCTCGATCCACTGATCGACGCTGGACGCATGCCTAATTTCAAGCGTCTGATCGATGAGGGGGTCTCGGGCGTGCTGATGTCCACCAAGCCGCCCATCACCCCCGCGGCCTGGACGACGTTCATGACTGGAAAGGGGCCCGGGCGGCACGGGATTCTGGATTTTGAGAAATTCGACGTCAAAGCCCACACGTTGACCTTCAACAGCACGTACGAGATTCGCGAGAAGACCCTCTGGGAGATCCTGAGCGACAAGGGCCTCCGTGTCGGCAGCATCAATCTGCCGATGACCTACCCACCCAAGCCGGTCAACGGCTTCGTGATCAGCGGCTTCGAGACGCCCAGCGTCGACGCCGAGTTCACCTGGCCCCCCGACTTGAAGAAAGACATCCTCCGCGAGATCCCAGACTACGACTACCGCACCAACTGGCGCCGCAAGGCCTTCGGCGGCGACGCGCTGCTGGCCGAAAACCTGGGCTACATCTCCAGGAGCTTCGAGCAGGGTTGGCACCTGACGCACTATTGCGGCGAGAAGTACGGCTGGGAAGTCTTGATGGTCTTGTTCAAGTTCGTCGACAACCTCCAGCACAAGGCCTGGCGCTACCTGGACCCGCGCACCTGCGACCGCTACCCGCGCCGGGCCGAAATGGCCGCTGAGTGCTTCACGCGGCTCGACGATGTGCTCGGCAAGCTGTTCGCCTACGCCGACGAACACAACGCCACCGTCCTGATCATGTCTGACCACGGGCACGGCAGCCTGGACGGCAAAGCCCAGCCGAATCTGCTGCTCAGAGACTGGGGCTACCTGGCTTTGCGCAGCGGCTGGCAGCAGGCCGGGACCCGCGCCACGTACTGGCTGCACCGCCTGACCAAGGGCAAAGCCACGCGTTTCGAACAGGGCAGCCGCGGCATCGAGACCGATCTGGCCGTCGATTGGTCGCGCACCAAGGCCTGCGTGATGCACGCCGGCATCTACGGCAATCTGTACATCAACCTCAAGGGCCGCGGTCCGTATGGCATCGTCGACCCGGCTGATTACGAATCGCTCCGGGACGAGCTGGCTGAACGGCTGCGCGCCGCAAAGACGCGCGACAAGCACGGGCGCGAAATCACCATCTTCCCAGAAGTCTACAAGACCGAAGAGCTGTATGACTGTAGTCGCGAAGACAACCCCGACCTGCCCGACCTGTTGCTGGCCCCCGCCCCGGGCCTGGCGGTAGTGCGCAAGATCCGCCGACAGCGCGCCGTCCGCTGGTGCTCGTCCGGCCGCCTGGAAGGTACCCACCGCGTTGAAGGCATCGTCGCGCTGCGCGGCCCCGCGGTTTGCCGCGGTGAGCGCATCGAGGCGAACATCGTCGATATCGCGCCGACCGTGCTGGCCGGCCTCGGACTGCGCGTGCCGGTCGATATGGAGGGCCAGGTGATGCGGCAGGCCTTCACGACCGACCCGGTGGTCGAGCGCGAACCCCCGCTCAAGAAGATCGCCGAAGAGCACGGCGAGGTCTACACCGAAGAGGAACGCAAGGCTCTCGAAGAGCGCCTCAGCGATCTCGGGTATCTGGAGTAGCAGACCCAAAGCTGCCTTACGTGGTTCACACGCACGCCGCGGTGGACGGGCCACAGCAGCTTCAATACTGACGTAGCGTCCGGGCTCAACAGCGAACGCAGGGCGTGAGTACGTCAGCAACGACCGCGGCCGGGTCCGGCCGCGATACTTGCAGCTAACCCCCCTGGCCGTCCTCCCCTAACAGGGCCTTCAGCGGCGCGGTCAGGTTGTGCAGTTGTTCCGTGCTGACGTGCGGGTTGGCCACGGTGCCGGTTACGCGGTACTGCATCAGCTCCTGCCCCGCACTTTCCAACAGATCACTCAACACCGCGATGCGCGGCCAGTGCTTCGGATGCGCGCCCAGCAGCGTCAGATTGATGCTGTCGTCCGGCATGTTCCAGCTTCCCTCGCCAATCAGTCGCAGATCCCGGCTCTGGATTTCCACGCGCGTCAGCTTCAGCTCCGACCCCTCCCACACAAAACGCAACTCCGCCAGGTCGAGTGCGTCATCGATTGAACGGTTCGCCCGGCGGCTGGCCTCGGCCACGGACGCCAGAACCGGCGTCCGCGGGAAGGACGCGCCGCGCACGCGCAGTTCTCCTCCGCCGCGCCGGCTCGCATTGTCGCCGCTGAGACCGCGCAGGAAGACACGTCCATCGAGGCGCCCCTGACGCGGCGTGGGCTGCGCGCTGGCCGTGCGGGCCACAAACTGCTCGATACTCAGATCGTGCAGCGTCAGAGATATTTCGTAGGCCCCACTCGCCGGATCGACACGGGCCAGACCGAGCACCTCCCCGGCGCAGATTCGACCGCGCAGATCGCGCAGCTCTATCCACGGCTCGCCCGGTTTGTGCGTGATCTTGCCTTCGCAACGCTCGATGTCACGACCGGCGAGCTGACCCGCGGCTATACCAAACTCCCCCGCCACCGCGACCTCGCCGTCGGCGCGCACCGTGCAATCGCCCCGCAATTCCCCACTGAAACCTGTCAGGGCCAGACCCAGGTGCAAGTCGGCCTCCTCGAGCGACAGTTGCCCCGCGATGTCCCACTCCCGCCCATCGGTGCTCGTCATGCGCACATGGTCCAGCGTGGCATGCACGCGCCCCTTGGGCGCCATCCGGCGCAACAGGTCGGAGAACTTGCCCGGCATGGCCTCGATCAGGTTCGGGCAGAACGCCAGCTCCTGTGCAGTTACGCTCAGGTCTGACCATTTGTCGCCCGCCCGCCCGCCACCGTGGCCGCTGACCCGGATCTTCCCCCGCCCGCGGTACGTGGCTTCCGCCAGATGCAGGTCGAATTCGTCCGCACGCAGCGTCAAGTGTGCCAGAACCTCGTCCAACTCGAGCGGCAGTGGCCGCGGCTTCATGCGCGCCGCGGTGAGCGTGATATCGAGCGCTTGGCGGTTCTCGTCGCCGCCCGTGTCGACCGGCCGAAAATGGGCCGAGATCCGTCCGGGGCCGGCCAGCCCCAGCGCCTCGCCGACGTCGGCCCAGCACCCGGGGACAACCTGGCGGATGAGCTGCTCCATCTCGGCGTCGCCGGCCCGCAGGTCAAGCTTGACCGGCTGCCCCTGGTCGAAACCCGCCGGCAACGTACCCGCCGCTTCCAGCCAGGCCGCGTCGCTACGGGCGGAGAATGAGACGATTTCCTGCGCGCCGCCCCGCGATGCGATCCAGCCCTGCGTGTCCTGCCAGGGCCGCGCTGGCGCGAAACTGCCCAGCACACCGTCCTTGATCCGGACGACATGGCGAGCGTCACGGCTGTCGAACAGCCCGGCGCCGTGGATGCGGCCCCACACGTCACCGCGACCGCGAAACGTGAGCCCACTCTGTACAGCCGCTGGCATGTCGGCTGTCGCGGACGGAAGAGCGTCTGGCGCTGCTGCGTTGGCCGCGCCGGCCAGCACCGCTTGCGGCGCTGCTGTGAACGTCCGCTCGATCAGCACGTCCGCCGCCTCGACGTGGAGATCGGTCTCCGGCGGCTCGCCCGGCCGGCGCGCATCGATTGTCCCGGCCAGGCCCACACCCGCACCGTCCAGGTACCCGTGCAGATCATGCACGGTAACCAGGCCACTCTCGACTGTGATCCGCCCGTCGGCGTACTCCAGCCGCTGCCCCTCCCCTGCGGACAGACTGCCGCTCAGTAGCTGCGTCTCGACACGCACACGGGTGGGCATCCCGCCGACGCCGGGCGTGCTTTCCGCGCGCTGAATCGTCGCCCGCACGTCGCACAACCCGCGCGGGGCGGCGCTGTCCCACAGCCTCTTGTAGTCGGGGGGCAGCGCCGTGTAGAGGGCGTTGTCCAGGGCGATGGACCGACCTTGAACGTCGAGCGTCAATCCCGCATGCCGCCGGGTGTGGTTGACGCGTCCGCTGACCAGAACCCAACCGGACCCGTGTCGCCCACGCAGGTCTTCGATGACTATCCCCCCCGGCGAGAATCGAAACTTCCCCCGCACATCATCCACATCGTACGGAAACCGGAAGTACCGCGCCCGCACGCCCAGCGCCTCCACCTCGCCGCTCAATGTCAGACCCACCGCGCTCTGCTCCGTGCGCTGCACCAGGAAGTGCATGTTCGCCGGCCCGTGCGGGCGGTAGTCCCGGAAGAAACACTGCATCGCGAACGGCAACCGCGCCGAACTGACGAACGCCGGGTAATCTTCGGCGGTCGGGAACTCGAGCGCGTCGATCCGCAGCTCAGCCCGCTCCAACCAGCGGGCGTAGCTCGCCGGCTCACCACCCGCGACCGACTGACCGGTGGCACCGTCGGGTTGCCGCTGAAACGCCTGTGTGAGGTTCGCCGCGAGCGAGAACCGGGCCGCCGAGTCGTTCACCCGTCCTGAGCCATCCAGCGCGAGTCGATGCTCACGGATGGTCAACAGTGCCTCAGCCCCGGTCACCTGGACGAAACGCTCCGCGGGGGGCACGTTGGCCTGCTCGTCTTCGACGGCAAGTGATAGTGACAGGTCGGCCAGGCGCATCTCGGCTGACTTCACCATCTGCAAGGGGTCGATCGCGTCTCCACCCGCTGTGGTCTGCTCCGTGTCGATGACCAGGTGATCCACCCGCAGCCGCCCCCTTGGGCCAAGGTCGCCGACCGCCCGGGTCATCGTGCTTGGCAAACGCAGCGCCAGCGTTTCGAGGTCGAGCCAATCCAGCCGCGCTGCCAGCCCGTCCGGGCGGCAGCGCAGCTCTGCCAGGCACTCGGCGCTGTGGTCAGCTCCGGTGCGATACAGCCGCAGCACATACCCTGCCGCGTCTGACGCCGGTTCGCCCGTGGCATCAATCACCCAGCGCCGCGCCAGGCGCGGGGCCGCAGCGCTCACGTCGAACAACTGTACGTCCCCACGCTCGAGCACCACGCGCGGCCAGGCCGAGCCGGCGGCAAGAAACTCCCGCGCGCGCCGCAGGTCGTCCCCGCTGATCACCAGAGCGGACTCGCACGGTTCAGTGGCGGCGATGGCGGCCGGCAATGTTGAGCTGGCCAGCGTGACGCTCAGTCCGCGGGCATTCACTTCCGTAGGCCGGATCTTGCCACGTAGAAGCGCGAGCAGATCGCAGCGAAGATACCCGCGGGCCAGATGCGCGGCCACCGGCCGACCGGGCACATTGACCAAGGCGGCGACGGCTGAGCCGGCTTCGGCCGACACGGCCAGCTCCGTCACAACCAGACCGCTCCGCAACGAGTAGGACACCTCCCCCAGCTCGATCGGCACCAACCCGATCCGGCGCAACCCCCCCATGACCTCCGCCCGCAAGCGCGTCGGGCTGGTGAAGTAGCGATAGCTGCCTCCCAGTCCGATCGCGAGCGTCAGCAGGCCCCCACAAACCAGCCACGGCCACCGACGTGCTCGTTTCACCTTTGCTAGTGAACGCTCCTTCCCTGGCTGCGTTGCTTGTGGTGCGCCGGCGGCTGGCATGCCCCTATTGTGTCACGACCGCACGCGGCAAGGAAGCACGCACTCATGAACCGGGACGACCTGCCTCTGCCGTCCCAGGAGCCGGCCGGAGAATCACGTGCGCCACCGTGCCCTCGCCCGGCTGACTCTCGAACCAGATCCGCCCCCCGTGCGCTTCAACGATTCGGTGCGCCCGGGGCAGCCCCAACCCCCGCCCGCGGCCGGCCGCCCGGTGCGAGAAGAACGGGTCAAACGCCCGTTGAAGTACCGCCGGCTCCATCCCACATCCCGTGTCCTGCACGAGCACCTCGATCGAATCATTCGCCAAACCCAGGCGGCAGGTGACCGTCATGCTGCCATCCGTCTCGGCCACGGCGTCTTCCGCGTTGGCAACCAGCTCGTGGAAGACGGTCTTAAGTTGGTCGCGATCACCGTGTACAGCGGGCAACGGACGAGCCTCGCCGGCATCCAGCGGCTCGAGCATGAAACGCTCTTCAGGTAGCCCCGACCGTTCCAGCCACTCGGCGCGGACCCTGGCCAGCAACGCCGCCAGATCAACCGCCTCCAGTCGCGGCGGGCGCGGGCGCGCGAAGTCCATCAACTCCGTGACGATCCGGCTGCACTCGTGCGCCTTATCATGGATCAGTTGCAGCGAGCGCTGCATCTCCGGATCTTCAATGCGCTGCTGTAACATCTGGGCGCGACCGGAAATGACGGTCAACGGGCTGTTCAGCTCGTGCGCCGCTCCGGCGGACATTTCGGCGATCATCGACAGCGTGCGCGAACGCAGCAGTTCCAACTGCATCTGCTGGAGACGACGGTTGGTGTCTGCGAGGTCGTCCGATAACCTCCGCGCGGTGGCCTGCGCGTTGGCGCGACTAAGGGCCAGCCCCAGGCTGGCCATGAACGACCGCAAGTCGTCGGCCTCACTGGAAATACGAGCGCGCTCGTCAGCCTCCGACGAGAACACGATTCCGCCGCTGATGCGCCCATCGCGCACGATCGGCAACAGCCAGGCGTCACCGCTACCCAGGTTGTTCGCCGCCGGCTCGAACACTGGCCGCAGCGGCTGCGGCAACCGTGTCAGCAGTGCATCCAGGCAATCACCCGGATCACGCAGCCACGCGACGAGCTCCGGCGAGGGACGCATCGTCCGGCTACCACCCTCCCCGGGGCGGCCACTCACCCAGCACATGTCCACCGCGGCATCATTCTCCCGCAAACCGAACGTGGCCAGGCACTGGCGCTGCAAAGCCACCGCCGCCGCTTCGGTCATCGCCGCCACTACTTCGGGCAACTCCGCCGATGCCCCCAACTTGCGGTCAAACCGAGTGATCGACCGGAAAAACCGTGCCCCAGCCGCCAAGCCTCGGTTACTGGCGACCAGATCCGAATTGAGACGCCCCAGCTCGGCGTTGGCCTCCGTCAGCGCCTTCAAATAGAGCGAATCCGGTGTGGCGTGATCAAGTCCGAGCAGTTCGGCTTGCTCGGCCACGTCGGTCATCAACGACCGTAACATGTCCTCGAGGTCTTTGGCCGAGAACTCCAGCCGCTTGGCCATCTGGGCCGAGTGTTCGTAGAACACGTAGTTGCCCGAGTAGCCGATCCGCTGCTCACGCGCAAGAACGTCGGCGATTTGCACCAAGCTTATCAGCCGAGGCGCGCGCACGCTGGACGGCAGCGCCTCTGCCGCCAGGTGGTGCAGCCACACTACTTCCTGCAGATACGCCGGCAGGTTCCAACGTTCGGTCAGTCGCCGCCCAGCGATGGTGTGATCGACGCCCAGGACCGCCCGCTCCTCGTCGGCGATATCGCCGCGCGTGTGGTCCGCTTGCGTCGCGATGCGCTCATACGCCTTCGGAAACACCGCGTCCAGAGCAACCTTGCCCAGATCGTGCAGCAGACCGGCCACGAAGGCCAGCTCGGGCTCAACCCCGAGCTCGCGCCGCGCCGCTGCCAGCCGCCGCGCCCCGCAGGCCACGGCCAGGGCGTGCTTCCAGAACTCGGATCGGTCGAAAGCCTGGTGGTTCGGCTCGAGTTTCGCAGTCGCCGGGCGGCTGCTCGCGAAACAGTCGAAGACCTTGACCGACAGCACGATGCTGCGAATTGCTGAGAAACCCAGTAGAACGACGGCCTTGTCCAGCGTGCCGATGGGCGCGCGCACGCCGCTGCCCGCCGAATTGGCCATGGACAGGATTTTCGCGGTCAGTGACTGGTCGGCGCGCAGTACTTCGACGACATCCTTGGCGTTGCTGCTGTCGTCACAGGTGACTTGCAGCAGTTTCACCGCAACCGGCGCCAACGTCGGCAGGCTGTTCAGGTGGGTCAGTACCAGTTCCGGATGAGGTGCCGGCGCGGCGTCCGGAACGGTTCCCGATGCGCGCGAATTAGTCACGAACCAGTTCCGTAATCTTGGTCACGAGTTGCTCGATACTGAAGGGCTTTTGCAGAAAGTCGTCGGCGCCACTCTCCAACAGCTCTTCCACATCCTCGCGCTTAACCACGCCCGAGACGATGATGATCCGCACACTCTGCAATGTCACGTCGGCCCTGATCGTGCGGCAGACCATGTTCCCGTTTATGTCCGGCAACATGTAGTCGAGTACGATAACATCCGGCCGGAACTCCTTCGTGCGCATGCCCGCATCGAAACCGGTCGACGCCGTCTGGACCTCGAAGCGCCCGTCGCGCTCGAGTAATTCCACCAGCATCTCCACGATGGCCGGATCGTCATCGACCACCAACACCCGCGTCTTGCCCATCTCGAGCTGGTCGAGCGGGATGTTGTGCTCTTTCATGAACTGGATCAGGCTCTCGCGTGGAATGCGCCGAAACCGTGAACCGGGCACGCGAAAACCCCGTAGCCGACCCGCGTCAAAACAACGGATGACCGTTTGCTGACTGACCTTGCAAATCTCGGCCACCTCTCCAGTTGTAAAGACCCCTTTGGTGAGTGGTCGTCCGTCAGTTCTTTTAGTCATATCTCGCCCAAAGTTTATCCAAAGTCCCTATATTGAATAATATAGCACATATGGGGCGTTTCGGCAAGTTTTGGGCGTCGGTTTAGGCTCTGCTTTCGGACGGATCAGCGTCCGTCCCCCCCCCGACCGGCGAGATGCACAAGCAGAACCGTTACGTCCGATGGGCTGATTCCGCTGACCCGGGCGGCTTGTCCGACCGTCCGGGGAGTGACGGCTGACCAGCGGTCCACGGCTTCGCGACGAAGGTGCGGGATGGAGGCGTATCCCAAACCTGCCGGTATGGATCGATCCTCCAACTCGTGGAACCGCTCGATCGCCCGGCGCTGACGCTCGATGTAGCCGGCGTACTTGACTTCGACTAGTCCGCGGGCCCAAACGTCCGCCTCGCGCTGGTACGCCGTCAGCTCAGGGAAGACCTCGCCAAGCCATCTGCCTTCCTCATTCGGTCGCTTCAGCCATTGACGCACGCTGCGCCCTTGCCAGCTAAGCCGGTCAATCGCTGTCAGCATCCCTTTCAAACGGTCGCTGCGGCTCCGAAATCGCTCCCAGCGCGCGCCGTCGACGAGCCCGATGCGCCGTCCGAGCGGAGTCAGGCGCTCGTCCGCGTTGTCGTAGCGCAGGTGCATGCGGTGCTCGGCCCTCGAAGTGAACATCCGGTATGGCTCGGTGACGCCGCGCGTTATCAGGTCATCTACCATCACTCCGATGTAAGCCTCGTCGCGGCCGAGAGTAACGCGTTCGGCGCCGGCGACCAGGCGTGCCGCGTTCACGCCCGCCAGAAGGCCTTGGCCAGCGGCCTCCTCGTACCCGCTTGTTCCGTTGACCTGCCCCGCCAAGAACAGGCCGCGAACCCGTTTGGTCATCAACGTAGCATCGATCTGCTGGGGTGGAACGAAATCGTACTCGATCGCGTATCCCCACTGGGCAACTGCGGCCCGCTCCAATCCTTCGATCAAAGCCACTACGCCCTGCTGCACATCCTTCGGAAGCGACGTGGCGATCCCGTTGACGTATATCAGTTCGCTCTCGCGCCCCTCAGGTTCGAGGAAGATCTGGTGCCGCTGTTTGTCGGCGAATCGGACGACTTTGTCCTCGATGCTGGGGCAGTAGCGCGGGCCGCGGGAGCGGATCTGACCGGAGTACATCGGGGCACGGTCGAGATTGGCGCGAATGAGCTCGTGCACGCCGGGGTTCGTCCACGTCAGCCAACAGCAGACCTGCGGCTGCGTCAGGCGCTGCGTCATGTATGAGAACGGGACCGGTTCCGAATCGCCCGGTTGCTCCTGCAAGCGCGCGAAATCCACCGTTCGACGCAAGACACGCGGCGGCGTCCCGGTCTTGAGGCGCTCCAACCGCAACCCGATCGCTCGCAGCGAATCACTCAGTGCGTTGGCCGCCGCCTCCCCCAGACGGCCACCGCACTGCTGTGATTCGCCGCAGTGCATCAGCCCGCGCAGAAACGTCCCACAGGTCAGAACGACGCCGCCGGCCCGAAGGCTGCGACCGTCGGCGAGCATCACCTGTGCGATTCCCGCCTGACACGGAGCGGTGTTTGACGATGCCGCGCCCCTCGGCCGCGTGATGAGGGCCGCGACCTCACCCTCGATGACGGTCAGGTTGTCGCACGAATCAAGGTGACGGCGAACGGCGGCGGAGTACAGCTCGCGGTCGGCCTGGGCCCGCGGCGCCCAGACCGCGGGGCCTTTGCGGCGGTTCAGCATTCGAAACTGTATGCCCGCCTCGTCGGCGGCCAGCCCCATCAACCCCCCGAGCGCGTCGATCTCACGCACCATCTGGCCCTTGCCGATGCCACCGATCGCCGGGTTGCAGGACATGCGCCCCGTGGCGGCATGGTTGAAGGTAACCAGCGCCGTGCGCGCCCCCAGGCGAGCCGCAGCCCAGGCGGCTTCGACCCCGGCGTGCCCGCCACCGATCACCAGTACGTCATACGCGTCGCGGCTCATCATCGTCGCGACATTGTACCCGAGCGCGGGCCGCCGGCCGCGTCTCATATTGCTGGTGGGGCGACCGGGTAACCGGGGCCGCGCGGTCCGGGCTCCCACAGGGCTGTTCCACCTGCACGGAACGCACCTCTGGCAAACAGAGGCCGGGCGGCGGGGCCGTAGACCTCGCCGCCCGGTGCAAGAGGTTGAGACTCTGTTGCCTGTTTGAAACTAGCCGCCCAGGGCCGCGACGAAACCGTCGATGTCGAAGCCGTTTACGTAGCCGTCTCCGTTCATGTCACCCTGCTGCTCACCAGGGCAGTCCGGGTTGTTGGTGTGGTACGTCTCCGGGCTGTCGAGCATCACGATGAACGAATCGATGTCGAACCCGTTCAGCAGACCATCGCAGTTCATGTCGCCTTTGACGTTATAGATCGAGCCGCCGCGCTCCAGGGCGAAGCCGTTCTTGACGGTGCCGAGGCTCTCGACCGGGATGGTGCCGTCAGCGAGCAGCGACGAGAAGGGGCCCATTGTGCCCACGGTGAACTTCGGAGCGTTCACGAATTCGTCGCCTTGCTCATAGTGGAGCTGGAAGTCGTACATATCGACGAACATGGAACCGATCATGTTGAGCGGCTCGATGTTGCCGTAGACGGCAACCATGTTGAACTGGCCGGTTTGGTCGAACATCTGGTCATTGCAGTAGAGTGAGACGACCTGCGCCTGGAGCGCCACCTCGCCGCCGGGACCGTAGACGATCATGTTGAAGTCGCCTTCCTCACCGATGTGGAGGAACTGGTAGCCACCGCTGTCGTCCACTTCGCCGTGCAGTTCCAGCCCCCAGATTTCCATCCAGCAGTTGCCCAGCGGATCACCCGCGAACATCGGGTCCAACTCGTCGCCGCCGGTCGTGTTCATGATGTTGATCGGCCCGGCCAGCGACAGTTGCCCCTCGAACGGCATCCCCGTCGGCGTGTATTGAATGATGCTGTCGCGCGTCCCCGTCGTAGCGCCCGTCGTTCCCGTGCCGTCATCCGCGGCCATCGGAGTCAGTCCCCAGCACGTGTAGATGAAGCCGTACTCGACGCCGTCGTAGACTGCCATCGTCTGCGCCGCCGTATCGGTGTCGGTGACGTACATCTCGGCGACCCAGTAAATGTAGCCGTTGTCGGGGCATGGGCGGGCGGGCTTGTCGTAGAACTCGCCGTCCGCGTAGCCCGGACGCGGCTCCTGGTAGGGATACAGCGGCGGCTCGGCCGTCCCGGGATCACTGTCAACGAGCACGTCCATGTAGTGCGCCGCCGTGCCAGCCGGACCGTTCAGGCGGTGGTTGGTGCAGATGCCCTGCGCCACCTCGACGTCGGCGGGATCGCCGGCGGCCTTGTCCAGAAACATGTGGAACTCGCAACCACCCGGGTTGTCGTCGTTGTACGCGTCGTACTGCTGGATACGCAGCGTGCCGTTCAACGAGCCGCCGTTAGACAGTGTGTAACCCGGATACTGGCTGCCCATGACGGCCTGGAACCAGCCGCTCCCTCCGGCCGGCATGAGGCGCGCGGGCTCCGGGTATAGCGCGACTGAACAGACATTGCTGGGGTGGACCCAGCAGGGGTTGTGCGTGACACGGATGATGCTCGACGCCGGCTGCTGAAGCGTGACGGCCCACGCTGGCGACGACCCCAGGACCAACATACAGCAGACTAGGATTCTTACGACTGCGCGCACGGCTCTCTCCTTACTTTTGTGACCGGCGGACCCAACGGTGGCCCGGCCAGCACTGGTGAATTCGGCCTTCGAACCCGACTTGTGACGGCTCGCACTGCTCATCTCTCGCCTCCGGTGTTTCAGACTCTCGTGCCGCTAGCAGGGGTCTTACCTGCCTATCCACGCCAGAAGACGGGTCAGGGCCATCCGCGGCTACTGAGAAACGAGCAAATACACACGCCCGTCTTTGCGTACTCTTGATCCCGTCCGAGCACTGCCTTCATACCGGGCAGCTATCGTGACTGAAGTGACATCAGGCGAGAGTTGAGACTGGGTAGGCACGCGCAGCAAGCCGGCCGCCGCGTTCAATCCCACACCCGCCCGGCGCGGCGGTTGTCTGCTTGCTGTCGGAGGCATTCACCGACGGATCAGAGCTTCCACCCTGGGGGGCATGAGCAGGGCGGCCGCGTCTACATGGGCGCGGTCGTACCTATTTGTGGGCGGACCTGTCGCAGTCTTACGTGGGCGTCAGGACGTGCAAGCTGCAGCGATTACGGCTGCAACCCGCGCCGATTTCATGACTGGAGGAACGAGAGTTCGAGCCCCACTTTGAATGCCCCCACCGTGTCGGTGCAATGCCGCACCGTGCCCAGTACAACGACCGGCTCGTCGCCCAAATGTAACTCCACCGCGGCCGAGGTGTGGATCGGCACCGGCTCGTTGGTTCGCAACATGATGCCCTCCTCCGAGAGCTGCAACAAGGCACCGGTCACAACCATGGCCGATTTGCGCTCGCCGAGGCGCCGCGTGTACACCAGCTTGGCATACGCAGCCGTGCTGAAGCGATCGAAGCGGCGTTTCGCGAACGGCGGTGCGACTTCGCCGGCGAATTCGTCGAGACACTGCAGCCAGCGCTCGCGCGTTATCGGCCGCAGCTCGGTCTGTTGGATCGGCCCCATAAGCGTCACTCCCGGGCAGGACGGTAGACACCCACTGTAGCTCTCGTCGGCCGGACACACGCGGCCCTGCACACTAAATTCGCGGGATCGTAACTGCCCGCAGTGGCCGCCGGCTGGCTACCCGCTGGAAGCCTGTCGCCCGGGACGCTATCGCCGCGCTTTCGGCAAAGAAAGGGGGCCCGCCGGGACATCGCAGGTCACCGGCGGGCCTATGTTGTGGGCTGCTGCAATCACAGCCACGTTCGCTGCGTTACAGCAGCCTATTGTTTACCACCCTGCATGAATCACCTCCTTTCAGACGGGCCACATCCCGGTCGGCCCCCGGTGATGAAGGGCCGCTGGGGCTAATCCCGTCCACCAGCCGTCACCGGCAGACACATCAGGCGATGAAGGCTCATCGCCTCACAGGTTGCTCCCGCGTGCGCCGCTCCGGGCCAGTTTTTCGGAGTCGCCGCGACGCAGCCGCAACACCGATACTCCTATTATCGAGCGCCCCAAGCGCCGGTCAAGGATTTCCTGAAGTTGAAGGTCTGGAATGTGTTCTCGGACGTCGCCCAACCGCAAAGTGCACACGGCGGTCGGGGATTCGAGGGCAGCGGGCCGAGTTCTGCCGGGTGCCCGCGCGTCCCAGACCGCGCTGGCGGCGTTTAGTCCTCGTCCTCACCCGCGTACAGCTCGGGATACTGCCGTTCGCTGGCTTCTTCGCGCACCCGCTGCTCCTGCGCATCGCCCCGCTTCTTCAATACTCGACGTAACATCAGGTTCGCCGCAACGCCCACCACCATCCCCACCGCCCCGGCGTGAAACAGCAGGCGACACATCAGCCCGGCACAAACCGCCGCGATAACTGCCGCCGCAAACCAACTGAACACGACCCAGATAGTACGGGCCAGCTTCAGCTCGGCATCTCCCCGCTGGAGGATGCGATCAGCCATGCCGGTCGCAACTACCGCGGCAAAGGCGACGTAAGTTGTAGACACGGGCAACCCCAGCCCGGACGCCGTCGCAATCACACAAGCCGAGACCGACAGAATGACGCAGGCGCGGAGCACGTCGTAGTGGCGGGTCTCACCGCTGGGCGTCGTGGTTGGCGGAGGCGCCAGCACCGGCGCGCGCCCGCGCCAGCGCAGCAGTCGGCGCGCCAGGCCGATACACCAGAGTGGCGCCCACAAGCGCACGTTGTGGGCCATGCTCCCGGTGTTGACTTCGGCGTTAGTCACGCGCTGTGCGTTGCGTGTAAGCATGCCCAAGGCCAGCAGCAGCCCGCAGCCGGCCAGCATCCAGCGCGGGATCTCCACTTCCGTGGCCATCGCGACCCCCTCGGCACGGTGCTTGATCAAGTGCAAAGCCGACAGGCCAGGTGAAGCGCAGTTGGCCAGGTCGTTCTGACCAAACGCGATCGCCATGGCCAACGTTGCCACGATGGCGACCGCCGGGAAGAGCCGCCGAGCTGCTCGACGACCGAAGCTCACCAGCAAGATGTGGATGCCGACGGCATAGAGGCACCAAAGCGCCAGAACGACCACGAGTGCGCCGTATGATTGCACCACCTCCTGGTTGAGCTGCTTCACGAGCGGCACATTCTTCATGCCCTTGACGAGCATGAAGTACGTCAGCCCGGCCAGCATGCCGCCGCCAACCCAGCCCCCGTGGGCCAACAACGTTGCCATGCTCTGCGCGCGGTCGCGGATCGCACCGCGCACCGCCCGCTGCATCATGAACGCGACCACCCCCGTGGTGACTATCGAGATGACGATCGCCGCCACTACCAGGCCGGCTTTGTTCCAGTGGACGATTCCAAAGCCGCGCAAGGCAAACGAGGCGCCTAGCAGCTCAAACACCAGGCACGCCGTAGTGCTCACCGGCATGCCGAAGGCGGAATAGCCGTAGAGCAGCACGGTGTCCACGATGTACACCGCGATGTAGACGCTCAGGGCCGCTTCGAGCGTGAGTTGCCCGGGATCAAAAATGCCCTTGCGGGCCGTCTCCATCACCGGAGATGAGGCCGCGGCCCCGAGGATGACCCCCAGCCCGGCGATGATCACCGCCGTGCGGCGTGTCAACACGCGCGCACCGAACACCGCGTTGACCAGATTGGCCGCGTCGTTGCGACCCACCTCGATGGTGTCCCACAACAACATGCCCACCGCCAGGATGCCGGCACCGATCAGAAATGTGGTGAGGGGCTCCGCCTGTGCGAGGATCACGATCGGCATCACGCCGCAAGCTCCGTGGAGTACGCGCCGGGGAAGCGGTGAAACTCAGCGTGCCAGCATTCGCCGCAAGCGATCGGCGGTCTTATCCGCGTGATTGGCGAGCCGGCCCAGTTCTTTGAAGACACTCGACCACAAGAAGATGTCCGTGGCCCGGATCTCATCCTCCAGCGCGAACAGCTTCCGCGCCAGGGCGTACTGCGCCTTGTCGGCCTCCCACTCCGCGCGCTCGGCCTCGGCGGCCAAAGCCAGGATTGGTCTCCGGCGCCCGCCACCGAAGTCCTCTTCGGCCAGCTCCGTGAGCTGCGCGGTCGCCTGTTCCAGCAGATCGCACACCTTCAGGACTCGACGCACGTAATCCAGAACATCATCAGCGATCGCCGGCGGCATCGTCAGTTTCTTGATCGTCAGAATCACGGCGATGTCCTCGACCGCATCAGCCATGTCGTCCTGGAGCTTCAGAAACGTCAGCAGGTCCCCCCGGAACACCGGCAGCGAGAACGCCTTCGGAATGCGCCGGCGAATCTCATCCTTGACCTCGTCGGCCTTGTGCTCGGTCTTGAACACTTGCCCGGTCAGCCGCTGCAACTCGGCGTAATCGCCCCGCCGAACGCACTCGAACATCGGCATTGTCAGCAGCACGCACTCGCGTACTCTGGCCCTGTGCTCGGCGAGCGGCTCGAACGGTGACTCCTCGAATCGGTCTAGTATGCCCACGTCTGTCTTTCCTGCCGGGTGCCTGCTGCCTCATGGCCGTATGGCCGTCCGGCGCCGCGCGCCGGTACCCACGCACAGACACTATTCCCACGCAGCGCGGGGGTCAAGGCGGCGCGCCAGACACCAACTTCACCATTCGGCCGCCAAGCGCGCGCGCACCGCCCGCAGCAATTCCCAAGCCTGCGCGACGTGGCTCATCGACGTTCGCAGGTTCCCGATTGCGACGCGCAGCACATAGCGCTCCCGCAGTTTCGTATGCGAGACAAACACCGGCCCCCGCGCGTTCACCTCCGCCAGAAGCCGTTCGTTGAAGCGGTTCTGCTCCTCCAGTGGCAACTCGGGCACAGCCCGGAAGCACACTGTGCTGAACGGCACCGGGGCACAGACTTCCCACCCCGGCTCGCCCTGCACCAACGCAGCGAATCGCCGGGCCAGGCCGCAGTGATAACGTATGCGCTCTTGCAAGCCGCGCTGCCCGAAGGCACGCAGCACCATCCAGAGTTTCAGGGCCCGAAATCGGCGACCAAGTTGCACGCCGTAGTCCATCAGGTTGGTGGCCTCGTGCTCGGAGGTGCGCAGGTACTCCGGCACCACGGAGAACGCCGCCCGCAGGGTCTCGATGTCCCGCAGGAACAGCACCGAGCAATCCACGGGCACGAACAACCATTTGTGCGGGTTCACCACGATGGAGTCCGCCGCCTCCCAGCCGACCATCAGCTCCCGCAATTCCGGACATACCGCCGCGCTGCCTGCGTATGCCGCGTCGACGTGCAACCACAGCTTCTCCCGCCGACATATCTCCGCGATCGGCCGGACCGGGTCAACGCTGGTTGTGGAGGTCGTGCCGACCGTCGCCACGACGGCGATGGGCCGTCGCCCGGCCGCCCGATCGGCCGCGATCGCTTCCGCCAGTGCCGCTGGATCGAGGCGAAAACCGTCGTCCGCCTGTACCCGCCGCAGTTGCTCGAGCCCCAAACCCAGCGCGATCATGGCCTTGTCGATCGAGGAATGTGTGTGCTCACTGGCGTAAACCGTCAGCGGCGGCACATCAGGTCGCCCGGCCAGGCCGCGTTGCCTGATGTCGGCGGCGCCCACGCGCTGCCGCGCCGTGGCGAGGGCCAGCAGCGAGCTCATCGAGGCCGTATCGTTGATGTGACCACGGAACGCCGGTGGCAGGCCCACCAACTGCCGTAGCCAGTCGCAGGTCAGCTCCTCCAACTCCGTTGCCGCCGGTCCGGTACGCCAGAGCATGGCGTTGACGTTCAGGCCCGCCGCCAGCGCCTCGCCCAGAATCCCCGGTCCCGAGCCGGTGATCCCGAAGTAGGCCATGAACCCGGGGTGGTTCCAGTGGGTTGTGTTCGGCTCGATTATCCGCTTGTAGTCGTCGAGGATTCGGTCGAGCGATTCGGGCTCTTCAGGTGGGCTCCCCGGCAGCAGTTTTGTCACATCCCCGGGGCTCACTCTTGGCACGACTCGATATGCGTGCACCTGCTCCAGGTAGTCCGCGGTCAGGTCCGCCACACGATGCATAGCGCGGCGGAATTCGCTGGCTGATACGTCCCCGAGGTGTACCGCGCTCTCATCTGGCGACATGTGGATACCGTCCGTCGTGCCCCCAGGGTCAGCGTCTGTGCATGACGACCAGTCGGTGATGCTCCGCGCCCGGCCGTCTCAGCGTCCAGGACCGCGTGGAGACGATAATCTCAGGCGGGAGTGCATCGCAACGGGCAGTCCCCGCGCTTTGTGCGCCGGGAGCGGTCCCAAGGGTTCGCCGCCAGCCCGTAGGCGTGTTTGCTGGCCCCCGTGGCTAACTCCGGCTAACGTTTTTTCCCTTCCCCTTCGATCCAAGAGATATAGGTGTGTTCGCGCTGGGCGTGAACCACGACGCGGGCCAGTGGCGTCGGTAGCGTGTTTCGACAAATGTTGCCGCGCCGAGTCCCCGCGTCCCGGCCAACGCTGCGTCTCGCGGGCCGGCTGCCTGACGACCAGGAAAGGATCCACATGGCCGCCGAACCAGTTCCGGCAAGCGAGTCCGCCGACCAAGCGCCCATCGAACAACCACACCTCCCCGCCCCGTCCGATCTCGACGAACAGTTTTCTACCCTCACTGACGCCATCTCCTCCGCCCACTCGCAACTAGAGGACTTTCAGGCCGCCTTGCGTGAACGGCTGGTCGAACTGAACCAACGTGAGGCGGAAGCTGCTACCCTGCTCAACCAACGAAACGAGATCGAGCAACACGGCGAAGAACTGAAAGAACACGCTCGGGAGCTCGAGGAGACCGAAGGTGTTCTGCGCGAGCACGAGCAGCAACTCCACGATGAACGTAGTGGCCTCGAACAGCGCGCCGAACTGCTGAGGAATCGGCAAGACGAGTTGGAGAAGCAGGCCGAGGCGCTGGCTGTGCGCGAGGCGGCGGTGCGAAAATTCCAGGCCGCCTTCGCCGATATCGCAAACGCCTTCTCTGCCCCTGTTCCTGAGGTCGGAAGGACTACGATTGATGACGGGCCCCAGATCAACGCTGGTTCGGAGACTGCGGCAGAGAACGACGCTAACGTCCAGCTCAACTCTGATCCGGACGAAAGCGAGATAGCTGCCGCTATCGATGCGGCGTACGAGCAGGCCAAGGCCAGCGCCCTGGCCAACGAGCTTCCGCCGGATGACGCCGCACGCGACGAGCCGGATGTGAATGAGGCCGAGCCCGGGCACTCCGCGGAGGCAGCCGAGGTTGCTGTCGCTGAGGTCGCGGCCGATTCGCCCGCTGCCGGGGGCGAGCCGCCAGAAGACGCGGGCACTGGTCCAGAACCAATCGACGAAGCTGAACTCAGGCCGGATGAGTTGGAGAAGCTGCGCGTGCTCCGACGACTGACCGGCGGGAAAGTGCCCGACACCCAACTGCTCGCAAGGATCCGCGGCGATCAGGAGAGTGAGGAAGCACATTCGGCCAAGTCAGGCGGAAAGCACTCGCGCCGCTGGTGGGGCAGCGGCGGCGATTAGATACTCGCCACTCTGCTCGACACATCGCGGAATCGCGGCGAGCGCGCTGCGCAAGAGAAGCGTGCCAGTTCACAGGAATGTTAAAGTGGGAAATGTTTATGCGCTGTAGTTAATTTTTCTAGTCTAACAAGCCGATACAAAATTAGGCAAGATGCCCAGTCCTCTGTCCGAGGACATCCGCGGGCAGTGGACACAAGACGGGGAGGGGATTTTTCCTGGCGGAGCTTTGGGAGGAAGCGGAAGGTGTCCGATGCTCGAATCTTGGTTACTCCAGTTGTACCGATTGGTCACCGGCCTCTATGACATCGTCGTTTTGGGCGTCGAAGGGTAAGGCCGTGGAAAACGCTCTCTACGATGTCCGTGTCACTCCTGCCGAGCACCTGCTAGCTCGTTTGACAGCCGCTGCCTTGTGGCTGCTGAGCGCCGGAATGGTGGCGGCGCTAACCGCCTGGTCGCTCGAAACGGAAGTCCTGATCTACTAGCAGGATCGAGACTCGGCGCGTGACCCATGGCGCGGTGGTCAACGCCGAACATTAAACCGCTCTTCTGATTCCGTAAGGCCCATGGTGCTGGACGACGTGTCAGCCCTGGTAGGTCCTCAGCCGTACGGTCTCGGCTGCGTCTCGCGCGTGGCAACGCCGGCGTTCGCACCGGCACCCTAGGTATCGGCGAGCACGGTGCTCGACAGCGTCGTGCCTTCGATCGGCCAGACTGCGGCTGGCGCCAAGCGCAGTAGTCGCTCGCGAATCGCCTTGGGCAACCACGCCGCACTCCCCGCCACCGACAAAGCGGTGGCTGCGATGGCCGTTTCGATCACCCAGACGGTGACGACGTGCGAAGCGGCCATGAGGCCGATGAACACGCCCAACGCCCCAACCGCCGCACAGATCAGCGCGACGGTCCGTAGCGAGCGCCCGGTGTCGGTCCGGACTCCGCCCACCAGTACGCCGGCCAGCGCACACCAGCACGCGATGCGAATGGCCAGGCCAGATCGTGTGAAGCGGTGCAGACGCGCCCCGGAGACGAGTGCTTCCAGCGTCTGGGCCTGAACCTGGCAGCCGAAGACCTTGTCACCATTCTCCAGCGTGTATTCGTCGTGTGGGGGTATCATCTGACCGACCATCACGACGTACCCGCCGAACCAGTCGCGCAGTTGCTGATCGGTCGCGGTTAGCACGTCTTCATAGGCCAGCACGCGGTTGTTCCCCTGGATGGCCGGAGCGGCCTTGATGCGCGCGTAGAGGATCTTGTCGGTCGGCAGCAAGCGCTGTCCGCGCCCCCGCCCGACGCTGGCAATCGGGAGTTCGTCCGTCTCAGGCCGCCAGAGCGGCTCACCGGTTTCAGCGTGCCGCTTGCGGTAGCAGAGCTGCACATCGGTCGGCAGCAGCCGCACGTCGACCAGACATTTCGGAAACCGGGCCGCGGCGAACCCGACCGTCGCCAGGCTTGGCACCGGCCGCGCCTGGCCGCGGACGACACACACGGGCACCATGAATGCGTCTGACAGCGAGTTCGGGGCCGCTGAGTGCAGAATACCCCAGGCGTCAATCGCCTCGCGGATGGCCGCGCCGATGAGCGGCTCCCCGTTTACGTCGATCTGGTCCGCTCCGATCACGACTGCCGCACCAGACGCCTGTAGGGCCCGGACGCCGCGTACGAAAACGGCGTCGAAGGCCGGCTGTTGGTCGGGGAAGTAGTAGTCCCACACGACGACGCGCGGTGCGGCCACGGCCAGCCGCTCCATCAATTGCCCGTGGAGCAGGCGCCAGCTCTTACCATACTGCGCGTTCAGCCCGGGCAGGTCCCGGCCGACGCGGCCAGCACGCACCGCCTCCAGCGTCTCTGGCGTGAACGTGACGAGGACGATCTCCTCCGGTCCGACGGCTGGAATGAACCAGGGCGTGCCCACGAACCAGAACATGCCGGTCAGGAGTCCGGCCACCAGCGCCACGATGGCGCCGCGCACGGCGTAGGGCGAGCGGCGCAGCACGAGCGCGCCGAAACGCACCGCGCGGTACGCAGCCGACTGGTCCTCGCGGGCGCGGATGGGCCGCGCGGCCAGATAGTTGTCGAGGTCCTCGACGAATGCCGCGCAGTCTTGGTAGCGCTGCTCCGGTTCCGGATGCACGCAGCGGGCGATGATGGCGGCCAGGTCTCCAGGGTAGCTGACGCGGCGCTCACGGAGCAGGCGGGTCAGGTGCACAGACTGGTTTGCGAAGCGGGCCGGTTCGCCGGTCACACAATGATAGAGCAGGGCCCCGAGCGCGTAGATGTCCGCGCGGGCGTCGGCCGGCTGCCCCGCGACCTGCTCCGGCGCGATGTAGCCAAACGTGCCCACCAGGCCTTCCGGCGCGGGAGTCGGCGTCTCTGCGTCCTGTTCGTTCGCTTCGCTCAGGCCCAGTTTTCGGGCGATGCCGAAGTCGATGATGCGGGGCTGATCGCTCGCGTCGATCAGGATGTTCTGTGGCTTGATGTCACGGTGAACGACACCCTGGGCGTGCGCGTAGCCGATCGCCAGGGCCACGGCGCGCAAGATCTCGATCCGCCGGGCCAGTGACACTTCGCGCGATTTGAGGTAGGCATCGAGATGTTCGCCTTCGACGAACTCCATCGTGTAGAAGAGCGGGGGCGTCGCCAGGCGCGCCTCGTAGAGCGTGGCGATGTTCGGGTGTTGCAGCTTGGCGATCAGGTGCACTTCGTTCTCGAAGTACGCCGTCCGGACGGCAGTCTTGCTGAACAGGACTTTGAGCGCTTCGATCCGCTGCTTGGTGTGGTGGATGGCCTTGTAGACGACGCCGAACCCCCCCTCGCCGATCCGCTCCACCACGGTGTAGTTGCGCAGGCGCGGGAACCAGCCGGTGGTGATTCGCCGAAACACGGCCCGGCACGCCTCGCATTGCTCCAGGTGGCGTTGTTCGCTGGCTTGCTCCTCTGGCGGCAGCGCATCGTGAGCCAGCCTTTCGACCGCCTCGCGGTGTGGGCAGGGCTGTGTGGCTCGACTCGGCATCCTTGCTTCCGTCGACAAGCGCGGACCGCAACGGCAACGTCTGATTACGTCCGCGCTCGCTTGACCCAACCATAGTATAGCCACAGGCAGCCCCTTGACGGTAGCTCCTTGCCTCTCATCCAGCGATTCCGCAGGTTTGCATCTAGGCTGAGGTTTGCGGGAGGTTTGCGGTCGGATCGGCGCGGGTGCAGATTCGGGGGACCAGACTGCGGGTGGGCGGGGTGCAGCGGGCCGGGGACGCCGGGCGGCGCGTTGGGAATCAGGCGACGGGAACGAGCGCGGGTGTGAGCGTGCTGCGCGGCGGAGCACGGGCCGGCGGCGATGGCGGGCCGGCGTACAGTTCCGCCGTCACGTGGCGGGCCACGTGCAAACGGCTGGCCGCCGCGCGTGCCGCAGGTTTGAGGGCGCGGCGGTAGAAAGCCAGGAACACGTTCAGACACAGCATGGCCAGCAGGGTAAAGACCAATAGCGCGGCGGGTTCAGGCCGGTAGACGTGATCGGCGTGGAAACCTGGGGCCGCGGGCGGCTGTCCCGCACCGCGCCAAGATCCCCTTCCCCGCCGAGGCGCGTCCGGGCATAGGCCCGGAGTCGTCGCAGGATGGCGTCAGTCCTCCCGTGAGCGCAGCTTCTCAACGTACATCTGACTGAGCTCTTCCAGGAGCCGGCGAATCTCGTGATAGTCCGCCGCCCATTGGCGAACCAGCGGCTCCCAGCGTTTGGGCACGAAGAGTTGTCGCAGCTTGCCGCTCTCCGAGTAGACCAGGTACAGATTGGTGTGCCGTTCCCCCCGCGTACATTTGCAGTTGGGCTTGCCGCACACCCGCCGGCGTTCGAGCAGGTTGCCGCGCAGCAGCCCGCGTTGGCTGACCAGGCGGGCCAGCGCGGAGCGGCAGCGCCGTTCCGCGGCGCTCCTGTGGGTCCGCGAGCGGGCCTTCCTGACTGACATATATATAGTATACCAGAATAATGGCTAAGGTCAAAGCCGGTTGCGCATGCGAATCTGCTCGGGTTCAAAGAAGAAGCTGCAACCCCTGTCCGCAGCAGCCAGCTACCGCCGCCCCGAAACCTCACTTGCGGAATCGCTGTGTGTGATGCGCGGCATGCTCTGCACCTGCGTGGGCATGCTGCGCCCGACGCAGGATACTGACCATCCGTGGCCTCCTGTGTGGGTGATGCTGCTGACACCGCCATCTTCGCAGGAGGCCCGTCCTTGCGCACGCGTCGTAAGTGCGCCGCTGACAAGAACTTATAGATTATCTGAATGCCATTCTACACTGGAACCTATCCCAGAACCGTCCAGGGGTGGGCGGCAGAACCGAGCCACGCACGCAAGCAAGCGGTTCTTCGGCAACCGCTTCTGACGGTTGCGGCTCGGTTCAAGCCGTTCGAACCCACCGGAAGTGTCATGGACCCGACGCGCCGCGGACGCGCTGCTTGAGAAAACGCCCGGCTCACCACAGAATCTCTGTCCTTGGGAGCGACCGGAACAGCCTCCCCGCAAGACGCGCGATTGACCAGTACTCTCGTGACAAAGGAAGCGGCAAGATGGCGACAAGACCTCTCAACGTCGGCCTGATTGGTGGGGGCGCGGGGGCGTTCATTGTGCACCCGCATCAACGGGCGATTCACTTCGACGGAACGCGGCGGGTGACGGCCGCTGCCCTGCACCCCGACCCGAAGATCGCGTTGCAGGAAGCGGAGAACTGGCCCTACCCGATTCAAGGGTACCCCAGCTACGACGAGCTGATCGCCGATCAGGCCGGCAAGCCCGTCGGCGAGCGTCTGGACTACGTCCTGATCGTCACGCCAAACAACGTGCACTTCGATCCGGCCCTGAAGTGCCTCGCCGCGGGTATCCCGGTCTTCTGCGAGAAGCCGCTGACGGTGACGCTCGACGAGGCAAACCGGCTGGTCGCCGCGGTCGCCGAGCACAAGATTCCGTTCGGCGTAGCCCACACGTACCTGGGGCACTGGACCAGCCGCTTCGCGCGCTTCATCGTTCTCAGCGGGCTGATCGGCGAGGTGCGCTGGGTGGACAGCTACTACCTCCAGGGGTGGCTGGCCGGGCGGACGGAGGACCAAGGCGTCGTGCAAGCCGAATGGCGCGTCGATCCGAAGCGAGCCGGGGCGAGTTGCTGTGGCGGAGACATCGGCACGCATGCCCTGACGCAGCTTCGTTACGTAACCGGGCTGGAAGTCATCCGGTTGCACGCGCACCTCGAGACGTTTGTCGAGGGTCGCCAGCTCGACGACCACTTCACCACCTATTGCGAGCTATCCAACGGCGGCCGGGCGCTGGTGCGCGCCTCACAGATCGCGATCGGACACAAGAACGACCTTGGCATCGAAGTCAACGGCACCAAGGGTTCACTCGTCTGGGTGCAGGAGGAGCCGGAGCAACTGATCATCCGCCTGCCCGATCAGCCGGACCGCGTGTATTGGCGTGGGGCGGTGGCGGCCAATGACGGTTTTCTGGTGGACTTGCCGGACGATTTGATGGCCGAGCCGAACATTCCGCCTGGTCACCCTGAAGCGTTCCATGACGCGTTCGCGCGACTGCACCGCTGCTTCGAGCAGGACGTGCGTGCCTACCATGACGGCCAGCCGTTCGCCTGCGACGGCAGCAAGTATGCCAATGTGGACGACGGCCGCATCGGCATCGCGTTTGTTGAGGCGGCGGTGCGGAGCCAGGCAGAGGGGGGGGCGTGGGCGGAGATCTAGCGAGCAGGTGCGCCGCGGGCGCGCCCGCCTGATCCAATGATATGCTGCGGGCCTACTTGACCTCGCTCAACCTCACGGCCGCGCGGTGCTTGGCTGCCAGCAAGGCCGCTTCGAGCACGCGTTGGGTCTCGTACGCGTCGGCGAAGTTCGGGATTGGGACGGTGGGCTCGTCGCCGGCCAACACCGCCATCATGTCCGCCACCATGTTCACGAAGGTGTGCTCGTAGCCCAGTAGATGGGCGTCCGGCCACCAGGCGCCGGCGTAGGGGTGGTTGCCGGCGGAAGTGCACATGATCCGCCGCCAGCCGGCGGTGCGGGCGTCCTCGTGCTTGTCGAAGAACCACAGCAGGTTCATATCCTCGAACGAGAAGCGCAGCGCCCCGTGTTCGCCGTTTAGCTCGATCATGTTGTTGTTCTGATGGCCGGTGGCCAGGCGCGTGGCTTCGAAGCTGCCGACGGCGCCGCCGTTGAAACGCGCCAGGAACAACACGCAATCGTCAACGTCGACTTTGCCGACGCTCTTCTTTCGCGACCGGCTGCCGGTTCGGGCGGGGTGCGCGGCAGCTCCGGGCAGCGGGCGCTCGGAGACGAAAGTCTCCGCCAGCGCGCCGCCGACTTCTACGATCTCCTGCCCGGTGATGAAGCGGGCCATGTCGATGATGTGCGAGTTAAGATCAGCATGAGCACCCGAGCCGGCGTATTTCTTCTGGAAACGCCAGAGCAGCGGAGTCTCCGGGTCGCCCCCGCTCTGGAGGTAGCAGGCGCGCAGATGGTAGATCCGTCCCAGACGCCCGTCGGCCACCAGTTGATGGGCCAAGGCGACCGCCGGGCAACGGCGGTAGTTGAACCAGACAAACGTCCGGTGCTTGCGGGCCCGGGCGGCGGCGTTCTTCATCGACCGGGCGTCCTTGAGCGTCGCGGCCAACGGCTTCTCGCAGGCCACGTGCTTGCCGGCCGCGAGGGCCGCCAGCGCTTGCTCGGCGTGCATGTAGTTAGGCGTCGATACGTCGACCAGGTGGATTGCTGGATCCTTGACCACCTCTTTCCAGGACGTGCTGTAGCGTTTCCAGCCCCAGCGGTCGGCGAAGGGCGCCAGCGCGATCAGGTCCTGCCCCACGATCGTGTGCATGACCGGCTTGAGCGGGACGTTGAAGAACCGTTCCACGTTGCGATAAGCATTGCTGTGTGCCCGCCCCATGAGTTTCTGGCCGAGCAATGCGATATTGCAGATCTCGGACATCGGGACTCCTAAACTAAGACTGGACCGCGCCGGCACCTGGGGCGCAGATAATAAAGGAGTGTTACGCGGCTGTCGATGGGTTGCGTCGAACATGGGGGCGTGTGCGCGGGCGACCAGAGGACGTCACGCGAACCGGCGGACACCGCCGCGCTGTGCCGGTTGGTGGTGACAGCGCCGCGCAGGCCACGAGGCAGAAGGGAGCCTTAACCCTCGAGGCTGAGGGTGGATTGGCCCCGATCGTTGGCCGTGACGAGCGCGCTGACAGGCGCGGCTTGCTCTTTGGCGATCTTCTCGATCAGCAGGGCCCACGTTTCGCGCTGATGCCGGAGGATGCGCAGGGCGTCATCAACGGCATCCTCGTCGCGCTGCATGTTGGCGTCGACGAGGCGGCGGTAG
>JAHJAR010000142.1 GCA_018814045.1 Planctomycetota bacterium
CGTATCCGCAGTACATCTACGAGAAAAGTCGACGAGCGAATCCGATAACACACTCCGCCGGTTCGAGTGGCTCCTGCCGACGCTGTTGGCGGCGCTGGCCGCAACGCACTTCGCGCCGCTGGCGACACCCGCTACGCTGCTGCTGCTCTGCTATCTCCCCGGGCGATTCGTCGTGGCCGGGTTCGGGCTGGGCGCGAACTGGGATGCGGCGGGGCGGCTCATGCTGGCGCTGGCGACGTCGCTGGCGATCACGCCGGTAGTGCTCAACCCGATCTGGCACTTCACGAATGCAGCGTGGCCTTTGCTCGGCTGTGTGTGGCTGCTGCTCACTGTCGCCTGTTGGCTCAGTCGCGCGCTGGGCAAAGCCCCGACGGCGCCGAACGAACTGCGGCTGTTCGGTCAAACGCGCACGAAGGTTATCTTCGCTGTGATCGCAGCGCTGGTCGCCTTTGCGGTCATCGGTACGTATTGGCCGACCGAGCTGCGCGGTTACCCGGTACCGGCGCTGATCCACGACTTCATCAAGCACCACGCCCTGCTGTTCTCGCTCGAGCAGCTGCCACTGCCGTTGGGGAACCCGTTCTTCGCGGATGACGCTGCCGGCCCGGTCTACTACTACCATTTTTTCTATCTCATCCCGGCGACGGTGCGCGCGTTGTCGCCGGGCGTGAGCATCGAGTTGGCGTTCGGCCTGCAAGCCGCCTTGGTCGGCATCTGCACCGCCGGCATGTTCTACCTGATCGTGAAACGCTTCACCGGCGGTGACGGTCCGGCCACGCTGGCGGCCTTGCTGGCAACGGCGATCGGCGGGCTCGACATCATCCCGGTGGCCATCATGCGAATGCGCGTGATCACGCTCGACGCCTGGGCCGACCATCCCGTACGCATCCACAACTTCCTGAACCAGATGATCTGGTCGCCACAGAACGTACAGGGCGTGCTGATCACGCTCGTCGCCGTCTACGTCCTGTCGATCAGGGGGTGGTGGAAGGGTTGGCTTATCCTGGGCCCGGTTCTCGCGGCGGCGCTGGTGGGATCATCGGTATGGGTCGCGCTGGGTGTAATGCCGGGGCTCGTTCTGCTCGTCGTTGCGGAGATCGCCGGGCAGCACCGTCAGCCTCGCCGAGCCTTCACGCGACTGGCGGGCAGCCTCGCGGTCGCACTGCTGATGCTGGCGGTTGCATGGCCGAGTCTGCAGGGCTATGCGGAGATGTCGCGACGTCAGGAGAAAGGGCTGACCGTCGAATGGCCGTATCAGTCCCACGCGCTGCTTGGCAGGCTGGCCCCGCCGGGAGCGCTCGCAAACCTGCTCGATCTGCCGTGGGTGCTGCTGCTGGAGCTCGGCCCGTTGCTGATCCTTCCGTTACTGGCACCGCGGCGTCATTGGCGACGCGCGTGGCAGGACCCGGGCCTGCGTTTGCTGCTACTATCCGCGATCGTCGCGCTGCTGGGCTTCATGAACGTGCGAAGCGATTTCAAGCACAACGATTTCGGCCAGAAGATCATGATGGTGACAATGGCCGCCGGCGCCGTGCTGGCCGCGGGCGTCCTGGCGCCGCAGGCGCGGCGTCCCACGCTCTTCAACCCGCTGGGCTGGACTCTGCACGGTCAATCTCCACAGCGACGGCAGTTGCGCCTGGCGAGTTTCGTTGGGCTGATCCTGCTGTTGGGGCTGCCGGTGGCGATCTACGAAGCGCCTCTGACAGCGGTCCGGCGTTACATCATGGAAGACAGCCCCCTGCGCATCATCGCGCATCCCATCGCTTTGCGCTCCGCCGAAGAGGCCGCGGCGGGCCGGTTTCTGCGCTATGGACTGCCTGCCGAGGCCGTGATTCAAGCACATTGCGGCACCACCCGGCTTGTAACGGCGCAGATAGCGCGGAAACAGATCGGCGTTACGGCACTTGAACAGGACACGATGGTCTTCTTTCCAGCGGATGCAGGGGCACATCAGAACGCGCTGGACGCGGTCGCGGAGGTTCTGGAGCAGCCCGTCGCTGCGGCACGTTGCCACGAAACCCTCCACGCGCACGGCATCACGCACGTGTTCGTCGGAAGTGTGGAACGCGAGCTGTGGCAAGGTCTCGACAAGTTCGCCGACGAACGCTTTTTCGAATGCGTCTTCCACGAAGGCCCGTCGGCAGTCTACGCCCTGCGGTAGTAAGACAACGGCCGGTTGTGCGTGACTCGGAGGTGGCGACCCTACACGTCGGCGGTGCCGGCGACCAGCTCGACCGGGGCTGATGCGGCGCGGCGCGGAAACTCATCGGGCCGACGGAGCTGAAAGCGGGCGGTCACGAACGTCCAGAAGAAGTACGAGACCGCCAGAGCTTCGAGTGAGTCCTCGAGGATCCCGAGCAGGACCTCGCTCAACTGTCCGTTCACCAGATCGCCGAGCACGTCGAGAA
>JAHJAR010000143.1 GCA_018814045.1 Planctomycetota bacterium
AAACGAGTCGGCCAGCGTCGGCCAGCGGTCGCGCAGCAGCTCCCCGTACTCATCGCACGCCGCGATCAGCCGCTCGTTGCCCCGCACCCCGCGCCGTTTCAGCCGCTCCACATCGTCCAGCGAAGTGACGTGGATCACCAGGGCAGCGTTGGAACTCAGCGTCCAGTCGCTCAGATATCCCAGACAGGTCGCACCCCACACGTGTACCACGTCCGGTGGTGGCTCGAACTGTCGCCGCAGAAAGCCGTGCAATCGCCAAACCCCCCAGCCGCTGAGCGGCCGAAAGACATGGTCTGCGACCGGCGTCCCGTCAAGCTCGGCAGCGGCCTCCACGTCGTCGGTCAATAGAGAAACCCGCACGCCTTCGTCGCTCAGCGCCAATCCAAGTTGGCGAAACATGCGTCCGAAGCGCGCGAAGGCTCCCGCGTCGGCCACGTGCAGGACGTGGGGAATCGGTGGGGAGGACTCCTTGTTCGCGCCGCCGGCGTCGCTTGCAGCCATCAGCCGTCAGAATAACAAGGATATGTAAGTCTGCCACTACCACGGGGGCGTCGTGCAACAGAGCCCTGAGCGCCAGCGAGGGGTCACACAACAGAGCCCTGAGCGCCAGCGAGGGGGCACACAACAGAGCCCTGAGCGCCAGCGAGGGGGCCGTTCGCGGGAAACCGTCGCGGAGTGCGACCCCTCGCTGGCGCTCAGGGCTCTGATGTGGGCCGCCCGGATCGTGAGGCCCCCCGCCCCGCCGACTCAACCATCGAAGTCGTGTGTGTCGATGTCGAGCGGCACATGGTGGCGCTCGGCGGTGTGGGCCGAGCGCGTCAGTCGCCAGAAGCAGAACGCGCACAATGCCAACACGAGGCCGATACACGCGACCATCACGGCCGCGCCCGCGCCGGTCAGGTTCTGCAACTCGGTCTCACTTGCCAGCAGCATGATAGAGCTCATTCCGCCACCTCCTGCCGGGCCTCGAGCATCTGCCTGATGCGACCGCGGCACGCGACGTCGCTGACCGCGAATACGCCGATGAAGAACAGCAACACGCTGAGGAACACGAATCGGGCCACGTTGGCGTTTTTAACCGCACTGTTGCGGGCCTGCTCGCCGTCGCCATCCACGCCACGCAGCCAATCCGGCAGGCCGTCCAAGGACGTGGGCATGCGCTCTGCCACGCCGAGAATCTCGGTCACTCTGGCTTCCAGAGCCTCCTCGCTTTCGGCCAGTTCGGGGAACTGCTCACCGATTCGAGCGGCGTACACGCCCCGCGCCGCGCGGTCGCCCTGCAGCCCCGGGCTCATACCCTCCAGGCGCTCGGGGGCGTTATAGAGCAGCCACATGCCGAGTACGACGATCAGGAACGTCGGCGTTACGTAGCGGATCACGGTCGGCATGAAACCGGGGATTCTGAAATCGGCTCCGCGATTGGCCTCGTCAACGCCGCGCTTCGCACCGATGACCCACCCGAAGATTATCACCTGTCCGAGCGCCGCGAGGATCATCATGAACTCGCACCAGAAGTCGGTGAAGTCCAGGGCCTGGACGTTTTCGCTGTAGTACATGACCAGCCCGGCGCCCAGCAGCGTGATCAGGCCCAGCACGGTTACGCTGGCCTTGCGCCGCATGCCGAACCCGTCCTCGAGGAACGCGATTGCGGGCTGGAGCATGCTGATCGAGCTCGTCACCGCTGCCAGGAACAGCAGCCCGAACCACATCCCGCCAAAGAATGCCCCGCCCGGCATATACTGCATCACCGCCGGCACCGTGAAGAATCCGAGCGCGAACGTGCTGTCCGGCGTGTTGCCGGGCCCGAGAAACAGGATGGCCGCCGGCACCACAATCAACCCACCGAGGATTACCTCGCAAAACTCGTTTGTGCTGGACGCGCTCAGTGACGTGAGCACCACGTCGTCGTTGCGCCGCAGGTAGCTGGAATAGCATAGAATCAGCCCGAACCCGACGCTTAGGCTGAAGAAGATCTGCCCCGCGGCTCGCAACCACACTTCCGGATTCCTCAGCGCGCTCCAGTCCGGGTTCCACATGAATCCCAGTCCGTGCCCGATTGTCCGGCCGTCAACCTCCTCGGTCAGCGTCAAGACCCGCACCAGCACGATCACCGCGCATACGATCAGGAGCGGCATCGCCGCGATGCAGAATTTCTCGATCCCCTTGGTGACGCCGCGGTAGACGATGACAAAGTTCACCATGAAGCAGGCCAGCACGATCCACAGCATCGCGGAGCCGTACATGGCCCCGTCCTCGCTCATGCCGAACGTCTCCGCGGCGAAGCCGCTCGCGGCATCCGTCACGCTCGTGCCATTGCTCACCGCGTCGGCAAACATGCTGGAGAAGCCCCCGCTGAAGAACTCCCAACTGAACCGGAGGCACAGCGCTTCCAGCAAAACGTAATACATGTACACGGCCAAGGGGATCACCAGCGTCAGCGTGCCGGTGACGCGGCCAAGCGGTCCGCGGTTCAGGGAGTACATGATGCCCGGTCCGTTGTTCTGGCCGCGGTGCCCGCCCAGGCGCCCGATGGTCCACTCACACCATGCGATCGGAATGCCCAGCACGATCAGGCTGATGATGTACGGGATCATGAAGGCCCCGCCGCCGTTGTTGACGGCGGTGCCCGGGAAGCGCAGGAAGTTCCCCAGCCCGACCGCCGACCCGGCGACGGCGAGCACCACGCCGATCCGCGATCCCCACTTCTCCTTCTGCGGCAGACCCGCGGGCTCGGCATTCATGCGCAAGCAGCTCCCGTTTGCTCGACTACACCCAATGAGGTTGTGAACTGGTTAGCGAGCGCGACTACCGCGCCGATGTCGCTCGAAACCTGATTCTAACGAGCGCCCACAAGCCGGGCAACGGTTGCCGAACGTGCCCGCTCTTTGTATGTTCCGCTCAAATCCTCAGCTTGCTCTGCATTCGGAGTCGTCATGGGCAACTACCAAAACCTGGGTGCCACCCTGGAACAGCTCACCGACACGGCCGTGGGGTGGGTCTGGTCGGTCCCGCTGTTCCTGCTGCTGCTGGGATGTGGGCTGATCTTCTCGGTCGTGACCAAGTTCGTGCAGTGGCGCATCCTGACGCACGGCTACTCTTGCATCCGTGGCCACTACGACAAACCCGAGGACACCGGACACATCAACCACTTCCAGGCCCTGTGCGCCGCGCTTTCTGCCACGATCGGTCTGGGCAACATCGCCGGCGTCGCCGTCGCCATGAGCATCGGCGGACCGGGTGCCACGTTCTGGATGATCCTGGCCGGCCTGCTGGGCATGGCGTCGAAATTCACCGAATGCACCCTGGGGGTGAAATACCGCAACGAATACCCGGATGGCACCGTATCTGGCGGGCCGATGTACTACATGCGCAAGGGATTTGCCGAACAGGGCTTGCC
>JAHJAR010000012.1 GCA_018814045.1 Planctomycetota bacterium
TGATCGCCCCGGTGACATCGTCTTCGACATCGATCATGTGCAGCACGTCGCCGGCCACGTTGAAGGTCCCGGTGATATTGTCGGCGACGATGTTGTTGACTTCGCCCAGGTCGCCGGCGATGCGCAGTTCGGCGATGTTGCCGATGGTGGCGTTGGAGAGGTTGATCTCCTTCACGTCCTGGGCGCCTTCAACGGGCAACTCACCCGGCCCTGGGCCCCGGCGGATGTGCAGGTTGACCGTGCCGGTAACGCCCGTCTGAACCTCGATCAGGTCAATTACACCGAGCGCAGCTCCGTCCATGGCATCGAACTTGAACGTCCCTGCTGTCGTAATGAGCACTGTTCTCTGAAACTGGTTTATCTCGTAACCCCCCGATGCACCTCCCCATTCACGTATGAAGTTGTCTGCAAATGTGGCGCTGGTTGCACACGCCAACCAACCGGCCACGGCTACAGAGTACCTTGACATGCCTGTTCTCCTATTCGTTACGCGAACTGTGCCTTACGGATCACGCCACTCCTGGTACCGATCGCCAGCAGCGTTAGGTACAGCATCAGTGACTCAGGTTCTGGTACGACGCCAAACCTGAAGTAGTCCCACCGAGATAGGCTTGCAGCCCCTTGAACGCCATCGCCCCAACCGACGTACGATTCGGTCGCTGAGAGCCAGAAGGAGCCTTCAATGGCCAGCGTGCCGTCAATCCAAAGGTCATAGCTCAGCATGTCGACGGAACGCAGCTCGAAACGGTGATAAAGTCCAGGGGCAAAATATGCAGTGACGCCAGTCTCGAATACGCTGTGAATTGAATCCTCATCGAACTGGAAGCCTACCTTCCATTTGGTGTCGGCGGCAACACCCACTGTCGGGTCAACTCTGCCCACTAGCTCTTCCACTTTCAGACGCCACTGCATAACGAAGAGCTCCCCCGGACCAGGATCGACCTGGCCCGGACGTTCCATGTAGACGAAGTCGTAAACGCCGGTGTCATGCAGCGAATCGGATGTGAAGATGCCGTTCTCGACGGTGCGGTTGGCGCAGCCGTGCCACTGGCCCTGCCAGTCGCCGTAAACGCGGTTCCACCCGCAGTCTTCGGGGAAGACGCCGTCATCGTTCGCCTCGTAGGCGATCCAGTATTGCTCCGCCGCGAGCGGGCTGACGGCGACGAAGCCGGTGAGTGCGATCAGCGGTGCAAGCCGAAACCAAGTGTAACGCATGGTCCAATCCTCCGAGATCTGCCCTTGTTCCCACCACAACACTTCCGCCCCTGGCCGTCTACTCTATTTATAGGCGCGCCGTCAGCCCACATCCGAAAGACCCGGGCAGTTTCACGCGCTTCCTCCCCAGCCGCACCAACACGCAACCGAGGCCGTGACGTCGCCAGCAACAGCAACGTTCCCGTTGAAGCCAACCACACCCCGACTTGGTGCCTACCACCCGCTAGGAAAGCCAGATGCGTCGGGTCAATGACCCGACCTGCCCTGGTGGCAACAGGGGAGACCGACGGCGAGTTGACCGGCGCCTCGCTACTCGCCCGCGAAACGGTCGTCTGCCACCGGCGGTCGCTGTTGCCCAGCGACCGCCGCGACCCAGCCCGCGCGAGCATCCGGGCGGCTGTCAAAGTTGGGTACGTACGGCTTGAGGTCCAACAGCGGCGTACCGTCCAGGATGTCCAACTCACCCACGCGCAGACGGCAGCCGTCGCGCGCCAACAGACGCACCACCGAAAGCCCGATCGGGTTGGGCCGACACGGGGCGCGCGTCGCAAACACGCCATGCTCCCGATCATCCAGAAACGGCACCACGGTGAGGGAAACGTGCTGCGTGCGATCAAAGGAATACAACAGGTACAGGTGTGAGAAACCCTCGATGTCCCGCAACCCGTCGGCAAACTGCTCGAACACCTCCACGGTCCCCTCGGCTTCGGGTGCGAAGACACCCTGGATCGGCGTGCCGGCAACCTCCTGAAACGGCGAACGGATGACACCGATGGGTTCGAAGGTGATCGGCTCCGGTTTCATCGATTGCCCTCGCAACACTTCAGCCGATCTCGATCCGTACGCCGGTGGCCAGATCAACGAAGCGCTCCGGGAATATTTCCCGCAACCGCAACATCGCCGGCAGCCCCGTGCAATGCCCCGCCCCGAGCCGCGCGACACCGTAGCGCTCCAGGGCTTCCAGTGAGCGGGCTATACGCTCCTCCGTCGCGTGCCACAGGTGCAGGCCGCCGAAAACCGCGTGAATCAGGCTTTGGCCAGTCAAGGTCGCGATGTAGTCAAGTGAATTGACCAAGCCGGCGTGCGCGCACCCCAGCAACACCACGATTCCGCTGCGTGTCTCGATAAACAGGGCCTGGTCGTCGGGCAGCGTGTCCGGCACGGTGCAATCCGCGTCGACGAAGAACGGGCCGCCGGTATCCTCGAAGTCGTTGGCCCGCGGGATTTCGCCGGTAACCCAGACACCGGCGGCCAGTTCCGTGGGCCGCGTCGATAGCACCAGGTTGGCCACGTTGGCCCGGACGATCTCCGCGTCCTGGATCGGTGAGCCGATGGCGCGGCCCATTCCGTCCGGCGCACGGCCGAACTTGGCGTCGAACGCCGCCGGGTGCGCGTAGACGGTAGCCCTCTGCGACGTCACGAGCAGCCCCGGCAATCCACCCGCATGGTCGTAGTGACCATGACTGATGACGATGTCGTCCACCGACGGGAGATCGATGCTCAGGACGCTGGCGTTGTGAGCCAGCACCAAGCCCTGGCCGGTATCGAAGAGAATGCGGCGACCGTCCGCTTCCACCCAGAACGACAGGCCATGCTCGGCCAGCAGGCCCCGCCCGCCCGCCCGGTCGTCGGCGAGCACCGTGACGTGCAGCTTGTTGACCACGCGGGTACCCTCCGCAGCTTATTCGGTTTCCTGATCGTGCGGCTCACTCGGTTCCGCCAATCCCCGGCACGCGGCCAGCACCGCCTCCGTCGGCTCACGGTAGGCGGAGTAGGGCAGCGATCGCAGCACCTCCGGATGTTGCTCGTGAGCCGCGAACAGGAACGCCCTGACCTTGTCCGTCGTTTCCGCGGCGAGCTTGGGTGAGCAAACCACCAGGCAGTCCGGGATAACGACGGTCTGCGCAATGACGCGCAGCTTGTCGCGCGCTGGCTCCCCGGCCTCCTCCGTGTGCTCAGGAAACGCCTCCCATGCCGCTTCATCGATGAAGCCGGCGTCCGAACTACCGTTGATCACCGTCTGAGCCACGGAACGCATGTCGGGCATGTGTTTGAGCGAGCCCGGCAGTGGCAGGATTTCGAGCGACAGATTATCCTTGGCCACACCGTGACTCTCCAGCAGCCTGAGCCCGGCCAGGTGCGTGCGCGCGTCGCCCCGCGGGCCGAACGCGACCGTCTTGCCGCTCAGTTCCGCCACGGCCTGCGTTTCCGACCGCGCCGCGACGACCAAAACGGCCGGGCGGGCGATGCGCCCAGCGGCATCGGCGGTCACTGCCACCACCGGGAATAGCTGCGGATCGCTCATTCGCCCATACACCGTCGGCGAGATGATCGCCAGATGATAGAAACCCGCGCTCAGGCTCGGCTCGACCTGGAGCGGGATGCACAGATCCAGGGCGACGTCGCGTCCGATCTCCAGCCCCAGCGTCTTGCGCAGCGGTTCGTAGGGGGCGAAGGGGTTCAACAGCTCGATCGGCTTCTGAGCAGATAGCGGGCGCTGATCCGCCAGCAGGGCAACGACGAGAGGTTTGTTGAGTCCAAACAGATTCAGCAGCGGGATGCCGCCGCTCCGACATCCGGTCGCGCCCAGCAGCACCAGTGCGCCGAGCGTGACAACGCGGTTCAGCGTGATTCGTGGCATAGTTGGCTCCTGTCGCCGCCGTATTATGGAGCGCGGTCGGCAAGCTCGTCGACCAGGTGATCGCGCTCAAAGACCGGTCCATCGTTGCAGGCCAGCGCCCAGCGCCAGCCGGCCGCGTGGGAGTCGTCGCGCACCCGTACGACGCAGGACAAGCAGGTCCCCAACCCGCAGCCCATTCTGCGCTCAATGCAGAGCTGGCAGGACAGCCCCAGTTCGCGCGTCTGACGCGCCACGGCGCGCAGCATGGCCTCCGGCCCGCACGCGAAGACCAGCGGCGCTCGCGCCCCCTCAGTGCGCCGCCGATGCCACGCCCCGAGAGCATCGGTGACGACGCCGCGCAGCCCCAGCGAGCCATCGTCGGTCGTGATTATCGTCCCGTAGTGCGCATCGCCGGGCAGTTCCAAACACGGTCGGGGGGTGCCGTCCGATGTGGGCGCGCCCCTGAGGCGCAGCGGCAGCAGCTCGCGCGTCGTGCTGCCAAAAATGAGAGTCACGTCGCGGTGACCCGTTTCGTGCAACCGACGCGCCAGGTACAGCAGCGGTGGAATGCCCACGCCGCCACCGACCAGGACACATGGCGCCTCTGGCTCGGGCACGTGGAAGCCGCGGCCGAGCGGCCCCGTGAGATTGAGCGGGTCTCCGGGCGCAAGCTGCGCCAACCAGCGACTCCCCTTCCCGACCGCGCGCAGCACGATGCACAGGTACGCTCGGCCCTGTTCATCGGACCAGTGGTCGGCGATGCTGAACGGCCGCCGCAGAAACGCCCCGCTGGCCTGACCGGCGTGGCAGCGCTGCGCCGACCTATCCTGGGCGGGGCCTGCCGCGCGTGTGTTGTCGCACAGCAGTTGGAGGAACTGCCCCGGGTGCGAAGCGGGGAACTCGGGCAGAACGAATTCCAATGCCCAGTGCGCGCGGCACAGCGGTGAGTTGTGCACGACCGTGCTGACTTGTGCGCAAACTGGTTTGGACGGCGCCGCTTCTATCATCGGTCCTCATGTGCGCGTGTTGCCGGCCGCAGGCGCCACTCTATCGACTGCCCCCCGGGCTGGCACTTCAGTTCGTGATTCGGACACGGACTCTGGCACGGACACACACGCGGACTATAGCGACGCGCCCCACGTGACAACAGGCCAAGCGCGCTTCACATGATGCGGCCGCGCTGTAACGCCGCGCCGCGCTGCGAACTCCGCGGCGCGGCGCCGGTGTGCCGGTGCGCCAGCAAAGGGCGCGCAGAAAAAACTTCCGGGGCCTGACTTTGCAGTCGGCCCCGGAAGTGCGCCACGGCTAGAACAGCCGCAATTCCGTTCGTGTTTTTGTGCGGCGAGTTCCCACGCCGCGCGGTCACTATACCAGATCGCCCTATGGGTGTCCACTTGAGCAGATCAATTTGGCCTTGGGGGGGGGGCGCATCTGTCATAACATCTTATGTGAAAAGGTGTTACATTCCTGTAGCGTTCGGTTATAATCGCCGCGCGGCCGGGTCGCGGACGGCCCCGGACGAGGCTCCGAATAGCCGCCCCCAGGCCCGCGAGTGCGGCCCCCGGGAGGGCTGTAGGATGCCCGGATCAGAGTGCACTGTGGCGGTTGCGTTGGTGTCACGCGCCGGCAAATGGTTGGTGTCCAGGCGCCTGCCACATGTCCATGTGGGGGGCTTGTGGGAGTTTCCGGGTGGCAAAATTGCCGCGGATGAAGGCCCCATGCTGGCCGCCGTCCGCGAGCTGCGCGAGGAATGCGGCGTCGTCGCCGCCGCCCTGCGACCGTTGCCAGCGGTAACATGCGACTACGGCGACCGGACTGTGCATATCACGCCCGTGCTCTGCCATTGGGAGAGCGGCGAGGCAGATCCCATCCAAAGCGCGGCGATCCGGTGGGTCTCTTTCGATGAACTGCGGTTATTGGAAATGCCGGCGGCGAACGCCGAGATTCTGAGAATCCTGATCCGGGAATGCGCGGGTTGTCCCCACCCGCAGGATTGGTAACACGCGTAACAGGGGCCGCCGGTTAGTCCGAAAGGCCCGCAGCCAGACAGCGGGGGCAAACCCGTGCGCCTGATTGCGGACACCTGAATCTCCACTTGACTCCGGCTTGCAAGTACGGTATCTGTTAGGCATTACGCGATCGGACAAGGAGATCGACAATGCCTGACCATTGCCGGGAACATCATCAGCCGCCGCTGCCGGCGGTGCTGACCGTGGCGGCGTTCGTGCGCAAGTTTCATAGCGACGAAGCCTGCCTGGAGGAGCTCAAACGCATTCGCTGGGGGGCGAATTTGGAGCGGTTCGCGTGTCCGGAGTGCGGGCATGCGAAAGGGTGGTGGCTCGCTCGTCGCCGGCTGGTCGAGTGCAGCGAGTGCCACAAGCAGACCTCGGTGACCGCCGGGACGGTATTCCACGGGGCGCGGGCCGCGCTGTGGAAGTGGTTGTGGGCGTAGCTCAATTGGTAGAGCATCAGCCTTCCAAGTCGATCCAGCTCTACTTAAGCAACCCTTCGGACCTTCATAACAACACGTTAGACAACGAGTTACGTATTCCCCAACCTGAGGTCGCCCGGCCGATGAATTGACCCAAGTAGAGCCGAATCGACCGCTTAAGTAGAGCCAACATATTGTCTGAACAGTTTGCGAACACGCGTCCTTGCGATAGTCCCCGCTGCAAGTCGACCTATGCCTGTCGAGCTCGCCGCGCCCACCAAACGCATCCTCGACGACACGACTCTGTGTTTAGAATTGGCCCCTGACGTCGCGAACGCCGAAGTCACGCGAAGCTGCTCGTGATCGCGCCGCAGCATCAAAGAGTGAATCGCTGGGTCAGCGCTCAAATGCGCCGAGGTCCAACACAGCGTGAGCCGGTCGCCTTGCACCGACGATGTCCCACCGCAGTCCAGTGTCCACACCGGCATCCAACGCCGGGCTGTCGTCACTCAGGCGGAAATCGAAGTTCGATAGGTCGGCAAAACGCGGATCGGCGCTGATGTTCGCGACCAGAAATGCTGGTGCTGGACCGGCGCCGAACCACAGATTGTGCTCCCCCGCGATCAGCTCCGGGTGGGAATTTTCACTCAAGTACGCCTGACCGCCCGGTTGGACGATGATGTTGTTTCGCAATCGCAAAATCAGACTCGGCGAGTACTCGTCCCGTGCGAGCGCGCCCGCCGCCGACGTTCCCCGCGCGCCGCAATCGTAAAAGGTGTTGTTGTAAACGTCGACGACACCGCTGCCTTCTGGGCCGTTGTTGACGTAACCGGGGACGTAGATCCCGGCGTAGTTGGCAGCGCCGTCTGGCGGATCGGGGCCGCGGCCTACGTCTAGATCACGTTGTTGTAGGCCTCGACTGGGCCTTGGGAGGGATCGATTGTCGCGAAGACGATCCCGTCGCATGCGTCGCCATGAATCACGTTGTCGTGGACAATCAGGTCGCACTGGTTGAAGCCGGTGGTGTCGCTCGGCCCGCAATCAGGCAGGCACAGTGGCGAGGAATGGAACTGCATCGCCCGGCAAGTGTCATTGTCGTGGATGTGATTCCAGCCGACCTCGATGTGAACTGAGTCGGTCGTGAAGTAGACGGCGTGGTACTGCTTGGAGGCCCCGACGACGTCCGTATCATGCACTTCATTGCCCAGGAATTGGAAATGCGAGACCATCGAGGCCGCGAAACAGCCGGTCTGCCCGTCACCGTTGGGGCAGGAGATGTCGTTACCCACGACACGCCAGCCGATCGCGCCGTCGCCACCGAGATCGAGGGCGCTCGTCAGACCGCGAAGGCGCAGACCGGCAATCGCCCAGTAGCTGGTTCGCACGCCGACCGGGGGAACGACTCGCAGGCCATACTGCAAGCTGGTGGAGTCGCCGACAATCACAGTGGCCCCGGGAAAGGCCACAAGCGCAATAGGCATTTCTGCAGTGCCATCGGCCTCGAGGACCAGCGCGGCTTCAGCGTAGTGCTCGGTGACAGCGGAAACGCCGTCCATGGCGTAGATGATGTCGCCCGCAGCGACGGCCTCAACAGCGCGGGGCAGGCTTGCCCAGGGATCATCAAATGCGCCGCTCCCGCCGTCGTCGCCATCGACCGACACGAAGGAAATGCGGCCCTCGCGTACGGTGAACGGGACGCCGTTGCTGTCGCCTGCGCCGCAGTGAACGATCATGTCGCCTGAAGTCGCGTGCGGGCCAATCTGGATCGCGATCCGCGTATTGCTCCACGCGAGACAGGCGGCCGCCTGCCCGCCGGCGATCGTGACCGTCGCGTCCCCGCGCTGGTCGCCGAAGCCGTTGCCATGAGAGTCACAATGGCCCCGGCGTCGTTGTATCCACCGTGGGACGGGCCGCTTGTCAGATCGGAGAAGAAGACTCGGGGCGCGCCGGGATCGCCGAGCGACACTGGTCCGTCGACGTGGATCGGCTGGTCGCCTTCGCTGACGTCGGTGCCCTGCGTTTCGTCGTTCTGGTCCGCGCTCCCGTCGTCGATTCCCTCATGGATGCCGCCAGCGTCACCGCCCTGCGTTCCGTTATCGCCGTTTTGAACCTGGCCGTCGTTGGCAATCCCATCGTCGGTCCCTTCATCACCGGCCTTCGGACACCGGTTTTGCCGCGGCGAAGGTCGTAGGCTTCGTTGGAAATCTGCCCGACGCGGAGGGCGGCAAGGTCGCGGGCACCGAAACCGAGCCCGATTCCGAGCCAAATCATGGTCCGACCCCGAAGGTCGGTCGCCTGGAGGAGTTTCAGAAGCTGGGCCTTGGTCGGGAGAATACGCTCCGTGGAGGGTTTCCCGTGAGCGGTATCACGCGAGTTCCAGTTCCAGGTGAGAAGCTGGAGCCCATGCTCCGGGCGGCCCGCCCGGTCGATGATGGCACGGACAATCTGCATCCGCTTTGCGACCTGCGATGCCGAGTAGCCGGCCGCCGCGACGTGGCGGTTATACGCCTCAACGTCGTCCATCGTGAGGTCGGCGAGGCGAAGGGTGGCGACGGCACCGTCTCCGTGCCGAGAGTTAAGGAACGCGAGGAAGTCGCGAATCTGTTTTCTGCGGTCGCTGAAAACGCGAGGGTCGATGGTGCCGCGGCGGCGGGGCTCCCCTTCCCTTCTAATCCGGCCCCGCTCGGCTTCGATGAGCGAGCTTGCGACCTCGATAAGGCTCCCGGAGAGCGGCTTGGGTCCAGCAAGCTTAGGCGGCCGCGTCCGTTGGTTCTTCGTGGGGAGTTCTGTTTCGATGCCAAGGTACTTTGCGACCCATGCGTGATAGAGGGCACGGGCACGGTCCTCGCCCGTTCGTTCAGCGATTCCGAAGCGATGGCGGCGTGGGCTGCCAGACACTGGGTCGCGGTACGACACGTGCCAGCCGATGCCTTGGGTCTCCATGAACGATAGCTTGGGAACTCGCTTGCGGCGGTTTGGCCCACGCTTCGGCATGCGTTATACTCCGGACGGTGTGGCCGGCTAACCGGACGGCCATGCCGAATTGTAGTACGCAGCTTTGGAAAAATGTAGTAGAAAACCGCTTTGCGGGCGTAGCTCAATTGGTAGAGCATCAGCCTTCCAAGCTGAAACCCCATCCTGTAACCATCGACGAATCAAAGACTTGCGAGCCCGTCTCGGCGATCCCCAGCGATAGCCCCGGCAGTTCGCATGCGGTAGGCACGGTGGACAGCGATCTTCGGCGTGTAGCAGACGCGTGGCCGGAGCTGCCCAAACCGATCCGCCGCGCGGTGCTAGCGCTCGTGGACAGCGTCACCAGTGACGTCACACCCAAGACCCCGGAAGGCGATGACGGCAACGGGGGCTTGGGTGGTGCTCAGCACCGGTGAACCTGGAGCGGCGGGCCGCGTCAGTCAGCGTGGACCTGTAGGGCCTAGTGGCCGTGGCGTGGCCTGGGTCCTTCCGCGGGGGGCCGGATGGGGCGGCAACGCCGCAGTCGATCGAAGCGTTTTCGCGCGCGCGGGCCGAGTTGCCCCCCCCCATCATCCCAACCCGCTGCCCGGCGTGATTCACGCGCGGTAGAATGACGCCGATTGGGTAGCCGCTTGGCCGGCGGCGAGCGGACCCGGCCGGGGCTGCGGGAACACCTATCGCCCGCGACCCGGTCGGGCCGGCCCGGTGCGAAAGGATAGGTCAGCATGTCTACCGTGTGTCCCCCGGGATTCGTGCAGCGCCGGGCGCGTACCTGCCACGTCCTCGGACTGGCCGTCCTTGCGTGCTCGTTGTCCCTGAACAGCTACGGAGCTGAGGTCTGGATCGGAACGACGGGGTCGCACGACGTTCAGCGATTGACCTTCGACGGTGCATACTTGGGCTCGTTGTTCGCACACACAACGGTCGCGGCGCTCGATGTCGTCGGAAACGAAGTGTGGGCGGGGTCCAGCGCCACTCATGACGTGCAACGGCTAACGTTCGACGGAACCCACCTCGGCGAGCTGTTCGTGAACACGCGGGTGGATGCGATCCGGGCTGTCGGCAACGAGGTCTGGATCGGGACGACGGGATCGCACGACATTCAGCGATTGGCGTTTAACGGCGACTACTTGGGCGCGTCCCACGCGCACACTACCGTCGAAGCGCTTGAAGTCGTCGGAAACGAAGTGTGGGCGGGGTCCAGTGCCACTCATGACGTACAGCGGCTAGCGTTCGACGGAACCCACCTCGGCAACTTGTTCGTGAACACGCGGGTGGATGCGATCCGGGCTGTCGGCAACGAGGTCTGGATCGGGACGACGGGATCGCACGACATTCAGCGATTGGCATTTGACGGCGACTATCTGGGCGCGTTTTCCGCGCACACTACCGTCGAAGCGCTTGAAGTCGTCGGAAACGAAGTGTGGGCGGGGTCCAGTGCCACTCATGACGTGCAGCGGTTAGCGTTCGACGGAACCCACCTCGGCAACTTGTTCGTGAACACACGCGTGGACGTACTGAGAGCGGTTCCTGAGCCGACTGCCGCGGCGCTGATGATCTGTTGCGGTTTGGTCGTTGGGGCTCTACGCCGAGATCGTGCCGAAGGCTCTGTGCTCCGCTGACCTTGGGTGAACAGGTGGCGCTCGCGACCACGCCCCGCCGATCTGGTGCGAAAGGATAGGTAGCATGTCCGATGACATACCGCTGTCGGCGGATGAGCGAAAAGTGCTTCGGGTGATCTACCGCTGGGAGTGCGCCCCGTACCCCGGGGCCGATTCCCCCCCAGAAACACCGAAACGTGATCAGCTCCGCCCCGTATCGCCAGTGCCGGGTTATCTGATCGAGGCAGTCCTGTACGGTGCGAACGTTGCGTCTACCCTTGCACTTCTCTCACTCACCAAACATGAGCTCGTGCGGTTAAGCGAGAGGAGTATTGATATCGAGGGTAAATGGCGGTTGGACGACGACCGCGTCTTGAAAACGCACGTCGCGGGTCTGTGGCACGGCGATCCAGACGGCCAGTACAAGGGGATCCGCTGGGAACTGTCCCATCCGGATGGCCGTGCAATAGCAAAGGTAATTTGTCCTCTCCCCGCCAGCGTCGAGCCCCAAAAACGCATGACGCCATGCTACACACTGACGAAGGCCGGATTAGGGGCGGCGAAGCAAGTGGTACGCCGAGCAATCGGCGACAGCGCATCAGGCGACGAGCCGAATCACGCACCCGGTTTCTCTTCCGTCAACTGGTCTGGCGAGCATTACGTATTCAGCAAGGGGAACCAACGTGAAGCGGTCAAGTTGCTATGGGAGGCGTGGGAAGGCGGTGGGCATAGTCTGTCGCAAGAGATAATCGGCGACCGCATCGGTTCTACGGCGAGCCGCTTCGAGCTGGCGAAGGTGTTCCGGCGGAAGGTCGCGGGTGGCGGATACGAGCCGCATCCCGCGTGGGGGACGATGATTCAGCAGGATTCAAAGGGAAGCTACCGACTCGCCCCGCCAGAATCCGCATGATCCGCAGATAATCCGCAGGATCCGCAGATAATCCGCATTCGCGCCCGACTTCGCTCCCGCCGTGCCTGACATAATTCAGGCATGAGCGAAACACGACTGCACACACTCCGAATGCTGGCCCAGCGTTTCAAGCGCTACGGGCTGTCGGTCGCCTGGCTGAAAGCGGAAGCCGAAGCCGGGCGGATTCCCCACCTCAGAGCGGGACGACGCTTGCTGTTTGATGCCGAAGCCGTCGAAGCGGTTCTAATCCAGCGCGCCTCGGAGCGGTCAAGAGGGCGCGGCGATGCCTGACAGACTTCCCGGACCAGCGAACGCCGAAGTGACGGCCGACGCCCCGCCGCGCCTGGCCCTACGGCCGCGGGATGCGGCCCGGGCGCTGGGGATCGGGGCGCGGTCGCTTTGGTCTCTGACGAATCGGGGCATCATCCCTCATATCAAGCTGGGCAAGGCGACGCTGTACCCGGTGGACGTGCTGCGCGACTGGCTGGCAGAGCAAGCTCGAAAGGGGGGAAACGATGCGTGAGAGCGAACGAGTTGACGGGGACCTGGCGAAACGCCGGGCGTTGGCTGGGCACGCGACGGGGCGGCACGCGCTGGAAGTCCTTCGCGCCAAGCGGGTGATGGTCGAACTGCTCCTGACGCGTGGGCAAGCGACAATCGACGACGTGCGCGCGGCGCTCGAGCTGCCAGCGGGCGGGGTTTACCACTGGTTCGGCGCGGTCTCGACCGGATTGCGGGCGGCGGGCTTGATCCGCCGCGCCGGGTATCTGGAGACCACGCGGCCCGAGGCTCACGGCCGCCCGATCGGTCTGTGGGAGCTGACCCACGCCGACGCGGCGCGGGCCTGGCTGGCAGCGAACCCGGCGCCGATCGCCCCGCAACCCCCTGTCCCGGGGCTGCTTTTCCCGGAACTCTGGCACGACTGAGAGGGCGCCGGCGTGGCGAATACGTTCTTGAACTGGGTATTCGGCGAACGCCAGCCGACCGGATCGGGTCGTCTGGTCATGCTGGCCTTGGCGGATCGCGCGAACGAGTGCGGTGTCTGCTGGCCCAGTATGGCAGACATCGCCCGACGGGCGGCGCTCACGCGACGGACCACGGAGCGCGTCGTGCGGCGACTGATCGACGCCGGCGAGCTCGTCATACTCAGGCGGGGCGGTGGACGCCGACGAACGAACACCTACGCCGTACGCGCCGGCCGAACCGATGCGGAGCTGACCAAGCTGACGGACGGCGAAACCCCGTCACGGGCGCCGGGGTATTCCGGTCAGCACCGAACGCTAAACCCCGGCGGCGGTGCAGCGAAACCCCGACGGCCACGACACGAAACCCCGGCGCCCCTGACGGGGGAACCAACAGGGACCCTCAAAGAGAACCGCCAGACAGGCTGCGGTGGTGTTTCGCTCGGGGCTGTTACTGCTGTCGATCCGCAGGCGGTGGAATACGAGCGGCTGATCGCCGAAAGGGGCGCCGACGTAGCACGGCAGCGCGGCGCACTCACGCCGCGTGCTCTGACGGCGACCGATACGGTCGGCACCGTGACGGGACGGTCCAGACCCGCGAAGACACGCCCCCGACGCAGAATCCCTGACGCAGAGCAGCAGCGGACGTACAGCCTGTTGCGAAAGGTGCCGGAGCTCGCCGACGCCGACGCCCGCGACCTGGCACGCATCGCACCGACTGACACGTTTGAACGGGCGCTGGCGGCGATGAACGGCCAGACGGTGCGGAACCCCGGCGGCTGGCTGCGCCGCGCGGTCACCGAGGGCTGGGCCGCGGAAGATGCTTGACATACAGGTAAGTAGGAACTACGATGACTGACGTGGGCAGACTACTCGACGACATCCGGGCGGCGATCGCGGAGAGCGGAAAGACCCGCTACCGGATCGCACAGGACACCGGCATTTCGCAGGCCCAGCTATCCCGCCTCATGAGCGGTAAACGCGGGCTGAGCCTTGATGCCCTGGAAAAACTAGCCGACGCGCTCGGTTGGGAGGTCGTCATTCGGCGAAGACGTCGGCGGGCACGTGGAAAAGGATAGGTGAGCCGATGCCAAGCAAGCGGCAACGATCCAAGGGAACCGGCACGCTGTTCAAACGGAACGGACGCGGTCCCTGGATCACGTCGTGGTACGACCACGCCGGCAAGCGTCCGGAACGATCGACACGCACGACGGACAAAGCGGCGGCAGAACGCATCCTGTCCAAGCGCGTAGCCGATGCGGCTCTGCGGCGGGATGGGGTAGTGGACGCCGCAAAAGACCGCTACGCGGCCGAGGGGCGGAAGCCCCTGGCTGACCATGTAGCGGACTACGACGCGTCGTGTCGCCACGCGGGGCAAGCTCCCCGCCATGTCGATCAAAAGGAAAGCCACCTAAATCGGCTGCGGGAAGCTACTGGCGCGACGCGGTTGACGGACCTGACGGCTGACACGCTGGAAAGTCACCTGCGGGCGATGCGAGACGGTGGGTTGTCAGCTCGGTCGGTGAACTTCGCGCGGCAGATTGCGGTCGCGTTTGTGAGCTGGTGCGTCAAGACCGGCCGAGCTGAATCGAACCCCCTGGCGGTGGTGCCCAAGCTGGACGAATCGAAAGACCGACGGCGTGTGCGTCGCCCCCTGACGGACGACGAACTGGCGCGGCTGCTGGCGGTGGCCGACGAACACGGACGCAAGGCGTGGTATCTCACGGCGGTGCTGGCGGGCCTACGCAAAGGCGACCTGCAACGGCTGACGTGGAATGACGTAGACTTCGCCAAGAGGGCAATCACGGTCCGCGGTGGCAAGGCCAAGCGGCTGGACGTTGTACCGATGCACCCCCAGCTAGCCGAGGAACTGAAACGCCGGCAGGGGGAGGCGTTGGCCATGCCGACGGCCCGCGTGTTCCCGCAAACCGTGACTACGCCGACCGTGCTGAACGACTTCCTGCGGGCGGGGCTGGCGCGTAGGGTCGTTGTGAGAGACCCGGACGGTAGGCCCGTCATGATCGGCAAGGGTAAGCGGCGACCCAAGACGCGTATCGTCGTCGTAGAGGATGCCGAGGGCCGCGTGATTGACCTGCACGCCCTGCGGACGACGCTGGGGACCAAGCTGGCCCAGGCGGGCGTAGCTCCGCAGATTGCGCAGCGGATCATGCGGCACGCCGACTACCGGACGACGCTGAAACACTACACCGTGCTGGGGCTGAGCGACACGGTGGCGGCGATCGACGGATTGCCAACGATCCGCCACACCGACCGACAGGCAGCGCGGGCAACGGGGACTGACCACGCCGAGTCCGACCCCCAGCTATACCCCCAGCAGTTGAAGCGCGAAACGGTGCGAACGGACGCCGCATCGTGCAAGGAAGGCGGGTCGTACACGAGTGGCGCGGGCGCGAACAGGAAGAGCGTAAGTGCTGTTGGTTGCGAGAGTACGCGACGTGTCGCTACAATGCGCGGCGAAGTTGCGGGCGTAGCTCAATTGGTAGAGCATCAGCCTTCCAAGCTGAATGTTGCGCGTTCGAATCGCGTCGCCCGCTCTTCTTGCCTCCTTCGCGCTACGTCGCGCATCTTCGCTTTGTTGCGGCCCTGACAAGGGTTTGCGCGAATCGCTGCGCGCCGATGTCGTGGTTGCGACCGAACCGGGTGGTGCGCCGCTTCGCACTGTTTCGCGCTGCAACTGTCGGAGGTATGGGCGGGTGCTTTCTAGCAAGTATTCGCCGTCCACTGTCCTGTTGTGCGTTCCGGTGGCCCTTTGCGTTCCCCGCTCGGGTCGGCCGTCCAGCGGCAACGCGGGCAGCCGGGCCAGTGCGCCGCGCAGGTCGATTAGCTTCGCATCGGCGTAGTGCTCATCGGTGATGCCCCCGGCCGCGTGCCGCATCAGGATTCGCCTCGTGGTCAGCGGCACATCGGCTGCCGCCAGAAGCGAGTTAAACGTGGTGCGGAAGGCGTGCGTGTCGAACGTCCTGCCCCGTTCGTCGCTCTTGTCGATCTTCCAACACGGCTCCCCCTTGCGGTCTTCCCCGCGGACGCGCCGGGCCAGACCAGCCGCCACGAGGTCCAGTTCCAGCACGCGCAGAGCATCACTTGAAATCGTCAACAGCGGCGTTTCGTCAGGTAGCCGGGTCGGCGCCGGGCGGCCCTCACGGATCGCAGCGCGCTGAGCTTGCTGTAGACGCTCCGCAAGATGCTGCATCAGGTCCGCGGCGAGATCGGCCCGGAGGGGTATGTCCGCTCCACGCCGGGCTTTCTCATTCTCCGGGGACAGCGCCGCCGTTGGCTCGCAGCCCTCTAGCCCCACCGAACCGACCGTTAGTGACCGCAGTTCATTCCGTCGCAGTCCCGTCAGGACGAGCGTCTTGTAGATCAACGCGCGGCTGCGACCGAGCGTTTCGAGCTGCGCTACCAGCTCGGGTTTCTCTTGGAGCCGCTCGCGGGCCTTCGCCTCACACTTCGCGATGTTCTCAGGCGTCACCGCCTCATACGTCCAGGACGCGCGCTTCTTCGGCTCGCCTTCCTTCTGCTCCACCTTGACCGGCGTGCGGCCGTATTCAGCCAGCGGTCGGCGTAGCGCGGAGTCGATAAGCTGGCGAAGTTCGTCGGCAGTCAGTGCCCGACGTTGCCGCCGACGGTCTGCCCGCTCGTTCGCCCGCCCCAGCCGCGTGAACGGATTCACTGCGAGCCGGCCCGTATCCACGCACCAGTTTCCGAACGCGCACCAGCTTATTCCGTACGTGTTGCGGGTCCGCGCCGACATGCCCTTACCTTCGCGATCGGCCAGCCACTTTTCTAGCTGGCCACGGCTCAGGTCTTCGAGCTTCTTCCACTCCAGTTCGTCCGCAACTGTGCGATGTGCTTCTGGCGCTGGAACCGGTGGCGCGGCGTGGCCGCGAAGCCAGTCTTCCTGCCGATGCACACGCGCAGGTGCTCGTCAGGTTCGTTCAACCTCGGCTGGCGTGGGGAGCTCGCGACGCGGCGACGCGCGCGACCGGACCCGTGACCGGGTTCGGCGATCCGCCCAAACGGCGGACGGTGAAAAGCTCAACCATGAAAGGCCCGCAAGGGCTTGTCAGTGAGTCCAGTCGGAGACGGTGCCGAACTGCGAAAGATCATTGTCGATGGGTGAGCGGGCGCTTCTCGTTTCGGCCTGCTGAAATCACGAAGCAGCACGGCGACTTGCCGGGCTGCCCGTGGAAACTGCGCTCGGGGGGGAGCCTGAGACGTGCGACGATGACCCGCGGAGTAACACCCGCTAGCGACGTGACCGATTGGACGAAGACCAGCACTAATCCGGGAAGCACTGTGGCGGCCGGGGTGGTGCCCGGTGCCTGGTTCCGTGCGTGACGCGCGGATGGTCAGCCAGGTGATTGAAACGCCGCAGTGTGGGAGTGTGCCCCAAGTAGGAGTCCGCCGGCGTGCGCCGGTAAAGCGAAGCTGCTGCAAGGCAGTGGCGGAGTCGTTCGCGTGACCACAAGTGGTCCTCGTGTTTGGGTGGTGCCGAACACGGATGCGACGACGAAAGCGGCGACGGGTTCAACCCGTCTCGATGACGTGCCGGCCGGGCCAGGTGGAGTTTGGCTGTGATGGGGCCCGGTCGGCTTGTGGCACGAGAGCTGCGTGGTCGGACGAGACCTGCTCTGGCGAGCGGGTGTCGTACGGCAACGGAGCGACGACGGTGGCCGTGCGTGCTGCGCACGGCGGTTTGTCGAGGGTTTTCGATTTGGGCTACCGCTATGGATTGGGCACGGTCAATTCAGGAAACGAGTTCGACCGTGCCCGTTCGCGGGCCCGGAATGGAGGTGTCCCATGACCTGATGCGAGTTGGTGAGGTTGCGCTGTCGCCGCGTTGGCGACGAGGGTTTCGGATGAGGTTCGCGCGAGGGTGACATGTTGCCGCGGCAGGCGGCCTGGTCGGCGTACATTCTTGAGGATACGCCTGCGGGATCGTTGCGCATAACAGTCGCAGGCGCGGCCGTTGTCGAGAGGGCACTCTGTGTCTTGTCGAGGCCGGCGTCACCGGGCCACGCCGCGGTACGCGTGAGCCATCGCCCGCGCGTGCGGTTGCACGTGGCTCATCGGCTTTGTGGGTTGTGCCGTGAACAACCCTCACCGTCGTCGTGCGCGCTGAGGAGGAGGATGTACCGTTGCCGGGCCGTGCTGTTGCCGGCGTTCATTCAGCAGCTTGCCGTGGCCTACGTGGCGCACGGCTACTGGTTCTACGTGAAGGGCTGGATTCCGCCCTCGAAGGACCCGGAGGCCGTGGACCGGAAGCTGATCGAAAAGTACGGCATCGACATCTCGAAGTGGGAGCGAGCCCGCCGCAAGAAAGCCGGGCTCGCGAATCTGCACTACCTCAGGCACGGTCGAACGTTCATTCTGATCTCGACGCATGGCCAGCACAGGTTCTTCAAGGATGAGGCTCGCCAGATCCGCGACATCCGCCGCGTGCCGTTCAAGCTGGGTGGATACAGCGTCAGCTATCGCAACGGGCATGCGTCCGTCCGAATCGACCAGGAGAGCTACAAGCGGCTCAAGGCCTACCTGACGGCACCGGCTGTCCGCCGCTCGGCCGAGCACATGGCCGACGAGTTCCGGATGCTCCACTTCGAGCCGTACGCCCCGATCCGCCGGCAACTGCTGAATCTGTTGCGGGCGGTGAACCGGGCGCGAAGGCTTGCGGGACAGGGAGCCTTGGCTTCGGATTGCCTGCGTCTTCGCAGAAGAAATGCTCTGGTTGGTTCACTATCGCTGCTCGGCGTAGAAGGGACGAAGTACTCGCACAAGTCAGGCAGATTATCGCCCACAGGTGCAGACTTCACAACGCGGCCGCGCGGGGTAGTGCGTGCTATTGCGTTAGGACGCGGCGTCCGTGGGTTCCACCGGTTCGAAAAGGTCCATCCGGGCCAGTACGTCGGCTATCCAAGTGTCCAGGGCCGCTTGCGTGAAGGGCGGCCGGCGGTCGCGGGAGTGGGCCGCCAGGGCGGCGCACCACACTACTTCATCCGGGGACAGCAGCGCTGCCACCGGCTCGCCGTCGCGGGTCACTGTCAGCCGCTCGCTATACGCGATCCAGCACGGCCGCCAGGGACAGTCGCAGTTCGGAAGCCGGCACAGATTGGGTAGCTGCCATCGAGTTGTGCTCCAGTGCGTATTGCGCAGAAAGAAAGGCAATCATGGTCCGCAGCTGTTCCCACAGGCACCAGGATACTGAACCCGCGGGGAGGGACCCGCTGTTCATGCTCCAGCTTCGGCGCCAACGGAGTGTGCTTCCGGTTTCTTTCCACGGAATCGCGATTTCGGGCACTCGAGAGCGTCGACACGCGTCCTTCATAGCGTCCGCTCAATGGACTGTGCTGCGACTGGCCACGCGCGCCGGCGCAGAGACCAGCGCTGCTCGGGGGGAAGGATTCTTGGAATACTACGGGGCGAGAACGTCTCACTCAGGGTCGATTCGGCGGGCTCGATAGGCTGCCGCTTTCGCCGGCTGGTCGACTGCTTCATAGAAATCGATCAGCCGTTGCAGCGCTGTCTGTGTTGCGGTGGCGTCACTGCCGAGCTGCTGCTGCAACTCCGCGTGCGCTTCTATCAGAAGTGGCTCGGCTTCATCAAACCGCCGCAGCCGCATGAGGCAGGCGCCGAGCAGGCTCTTGTTGGCTGGAATGTACCAGTGCGTTAATTCGGCACCCTCCATGATCTGGACGTACTGACGGAGGGGGTGTATGGCGCCGGCGAAGTCGCCGCGTTCAATACGCGTAAGCGCCAGCCAGTAGAGATCGGTGGCAAGCATGGGTGTGGCGGGCTGGATTCTGCGACGCAACGCCAGCGATTCGTTGAAGAACTGCTCGGCGCGCTCGTACTCGCCGCGCGCCAGGTGTAGGCGACCAATGTCCTGCAGCGTATTGGCCACTTCCGCCTGCTCGCTACCGCAGGTCTTGCGCATCAGCGTGAGCGCCTCGTACAGGTACTGCTCGGCCTCGGCGTGCTTGCCCAGGTCACGCAGCACGGCACCCAGATTGCCCAGGTAGACCGCGACGTGGGGATGCTCGTCACCAAGCAGTTCGCGACTGAGGCCGAGCGCTTCGCGAAGTAGTTGCTCTGCGCTGGCCCAATCGCGTTCATCCTGATAGACGATCGCCAAGTTGTTCAGAGTGACCAGCACGTCGGCGTGGCGGCTGCCCAGAGTCTTGCGTTGAATGTTCAAAGCCCGCTGCAACTCCTGCTTGGCCTCGTCGTAACGGCCACATTGCCGCAGCAGCCCACCGAGTTGGCACAGTGCGCTGGCGATGTCCGGATGATTGGCGCGCGCGTTGTCAGTGTAGACCGCGAGTGCCTGCCGGAGGGCTTGTTCAGCATCGTTGTACGCACCGGACTCCTCAAGGCAGCTAGCCAGGTTCAGCCAACTGAGTGCCACCCGCAGGCTGCAGTCGCCAAGCAAACGCCGGCGCATTGCCAGCGCCTCGCGAAAGAGCGGCTCTGCGGCCGCCAAGTCCCCCTTCAGCTTCAACACCGCCGCTAAGTTGTCGAGGCTGGTAGCGACATCCGGGTGCTCCTTGCCCAAGATCCGGCGCTGAATCTCCAGCGCTTCGCGATGATACTGCTCGACGTCTGTGTAACCCCCCATATTGCGTAGTAGGAAGGCGAGGTTATTGAGATCGCGCGCAACGACAGCATGCTCGCCGCCAAAGTAGCTTCGGTCAATATCGAGGGCCTGCCGCAACAGTGATTCGGCGGCAGCGAACTCGGTCTTCTGCTGTAGGGCACACGCGATCGCGCTCAGTCCGTCGGCCACCGTGAAGTGCCGGGGCCCATGTAGGCGTTTGGCGAGTTCGGCGCTCTCTCGGCCGGCGGCTTCGGCCTTGTCGTATTGGCCGAGCTGCACAAGGACAAAGGCCAGGCGTGTGAGGCTGCTACCTAAGGCATCCTGATCCTCAGGGGCCAGACGGCGCTGCACGGCGATCGCAGCGCGAAGTAACGTCTCCGCTTCTTCGTCTCTACCTTGCAAATGACGCAAGCCCCCGAACTCCGACATCGTCTCGGCGACAGCGGGGTGGCCGGCGCCCCAGGTCGTGCGCCGCGTCTCGAGAGCGGCCTGCAGGTGATTCTCGGCAGCGGTGTGCACACCGAGATTAGCGTACGCGACGCCGAGCGTGTGTTGCACCGCCGCGCGCACGCGTGGCTGAATGGTCGCTGTCGCCTCAATCTGTCGGGTCGTGTCATCCAACAGCTCGCGCAAGGAGCGGTTGGTCTGCCTGGTGTCATAGGGGTTGGCCGCCGCCAGGATCTCCTGTAGGAACTGCTGCACTCGGCGCGCGGTTCCAGCCTCGGCCTCGGCTCGCCCATACATCAGCGCCATCGCGGCACCGAAGACGACTAGCAGCACGACGAACGTAGCCGCAACTGCGACCGCGGCGCGGTGCTGCTGGAGCGTCTTCCTTAGCACGTACCAATAGCTGTCCCGTTTGGCCTCGATCGGCTCGTTGGCCAGATAGCGTTCGATATCCCGCGACAGGTCACGCGCCGTCTGATAGCGCCGCTGAGGGTCTTTCTCCAACGCCTTGTGCACGATGGTCTCAAGGTCGCCGCGGAACACGCGATTGATGGTAGACAATCGTGCCGGTTGAATCTCGCGCATGACACGCGGGATATCCAGCGGCGGCGTGCTTCGCAGATCATAGGGTGTGCAGCCGACCAGCAGTTCGTAAAGCACGATTCCGAGAGCATATACGTCACAGCGCGTATCTATGTCGTGTGGATCGCCATAGCACTGTTCGGGACTCATGTACTGCGGTGTTCCGATGAGCTGCCCAGGTTCGGTTTGAAGCGTTTGCTCAGACAGACTACCCGCGAGTGCCTTGGCGATACCGAAGTCGATTACCTTCGGTACGTGCAGATCATCATCAGCACGATCGACGAGGATGTTCGAGGGCTTGATGTCGCGGTGAATGATGCCCTTCTGGTGGGCGTGCTGGACCGCGCCACAGACCTGGATGAACAAACGCAGCCGCGCTGCAACGGACAGCTCATGCGCCGCGCAGTACTCCGTGACAGGAACACCAGCGACGCACTCCATTACGAAGTACGGACGGCCTTGTTCGGTGATGCCGGCATCGTAGACCTTGGCGATGTTGGGATGGTCCATGATTGCCAGGATCTGCTGCTCGGTTGCGAAACGGGCCAGAGTCTGCTCGGTATCCATGCCGAGACGAATCACCTTCATGGCGACGTCCCGGCAGACGGGGCTCTCCTGCCGGGCCAAGTAGACCGTGCCGCAGCCTCCCTCACCAAGTTCGCGGATAATCTGGTAACGGTCGATTCGTGGCGGGACCGTGTCGTGTTTGGCTGGACCTGCTCCGGCTGCGCCGGTTCGCAGGAAATCGGCTGGGGCTTGCTCATACGCGTGCAGCAATCTCTCGACCGCGATGCGCAACGCGCGATTAGTGCCAGCGCGCTGTTGCAGCAGAGCGGCGCGCTGCTCCGGGGGCAGATCGACCGCTCGCTGATAAAGTCCCTCCGCAAGTGCTCGGAGATCGTCGCTCATGGCCTTTCTAGTCGCCGCCGTCCGCGCCGCCATCGGTCAACTGTGCATACAGCCAAGACCTAATATAGCGCCACTCGCGTTCGACCGTCCCGACCGATACGTTGAGAGCCTGGGCCGTCTCTTCTGCCGTCAGGCCGGCGAAGTAGCGCATGCTGACAATCTGCCCTTTGCGCGGATCGCTGGCCTCCAGACATTCCAAGGCATCGTTCAGTGCGAGGATATCTTCTGCGGGGGATTCGATCGCGATCTCGACGTCTTCGTCCGAGATACGCCTCCGGCTCCCACCATGCTTGGGCCGCGCCTTGCGGCGGGCCTGCTCGATCATGATGCGGCGCATCGCCAAAGCAGCAGCGGCGAAGAAGTGCCCTCGGCTCTCCCAGCCGGGATCGGCCGCGCCGACCACACGCAAGTAGGCCTCGTGAACGAGTGCCGTCGGCTGTAGCGTCTGCCCGGGTGCTTCCCGCGCCATCCGCGAGCGCGCCAAACGGCGCAACTCATCGTACAGCAGGGGGAGCAGATCGGCAGCTGCCTGCTGGTCGCCACGCGAGGCCGCATTCAGCACGGCTGTGATCGGAGATGCCTCTCGGCCTGCCATTTCCAAAAACCCACAGTCTGCGCGCGGGGCCTGCGGTCTGGCCGGCGCATTGACTATTGGCGGGCCACTAACCCCAGTTGGTGATTTGAGGGGTTGGCCCGTACCTGGTTGTCAGTATAACCTCGCGACCGTTGCATTTCATGTGCGCCGTCGCAGAAGGCCAGAGCGATGAACCTACTCAGCCAAACCTGTCCGCACGCGAGTTGCCCCGGCGAGATGTGCCGTCTGACAGCACGGCTGGTCATCGCCGAAGCCGATGAGGTTCCGCCGCTATGCCCGAACCGACTTCGCCCGGCCGACCCCGTGTCGCCGCTGTACTTGGCCGCGGCCGGTGATGAGCCGCACGTGACGCCGCGGGCGGCGGCGTTGCTGTCGCCGTTGGCCGGGACAGATCATCTGGCCAGTGTTGCGCAACTGGTCCAGGCGCGGCGGCTCGTGATGCTGCGGGCGGGCGTAACGCGGCCACTGCGGGCGAACGGGCGGGCGCGGGTGCGGAATGAGGACGTTGGTTCGCTGGCGAAGAAACCCACGACCAGCGACACCGGACCATGGATCGAGATCGAACTCGTGGACAGCCAGGACAACCCGGTCGCCAACGAGCGTTACCGTATCAAGCTGCCAGACGGTAAAACGCGGGAGGGGCGGACGGACCAACACGGCCGAGCGCGTCTGGATCAGATCGCACTCGGCACGTGCACAGTCAGCTTCCTGGACATGGACGCCAGCTTGTGGGAGCGCGCGTAGAACGCCCACTTGGGAGAAAGAACATGCCCGCCGACGAACCACTCAACGACGACACCCAACTCGGCGCCGGCGCAGCCGACAATTCCGACGACGAATTCGAAGACGACGATTTCGAGGAAAGCGATCTGGTGTTCGACCCGGATGACGATGAATCCGACGAGGATTGGCAGGAAGCCGAGCCAGCCGAGGACGACGCCGATGTAGATCCCGGCACGTTTGTGAACGCTGGCTCGGGTTTCGTGGATAACGATCTGGCCGACTGTGCGGAGCCGCAACAGATCGATCTACCCGGCCGCCACGCCGTGCGCCAGGGCGAGTCGCTGCCCAGCATTGCTGCTCTCTATCGCTTCGGCGACCAGGACGCTATCTGGCAACGCAGCCAGAACGCCGCGCTGCGCAGCGAACGCGACCCGGAGCTGCTCTTTCCTGGTGACCAAGTCTTCGTACCAGAGCGAAAGCTGCGCAATGAGCCGGCCGCCGTGAATCAGCGGCACCGCTTTCGCCTGAAGGAAGAGCGCGTCTGGCTGCGCCTGGTGCTCAAGGATGAGCACGACGACCCCCGGGCGCAAACACGGTACACGCTGAAGCTGGATACGGTCACGCAACCACTTAAGGGCATCACCGCAGACGACGGCCTCGTGGAGGCACTCATCCCCGCGCCTACCAGGCTTGCGCAGCTAGAGTTGAGCGCTGGTGACACGCCGGACGCAAAGAAGGAAGTGCTCGAGTTACTGGTGTCTCAGCTCGACCCGATCAGCAAGCCGACCGGTGTCCAGGCGCGGCTCAATAACCTCGGCTATCGCACCGGACGCGTTGACAGCACCGTGGAGGAGGATCTGGCTGACGCGGTGCGGCGTTTTCAACTCGATTGCGAGCTGCCGGCGACCGGCGAACTGGACGAACAGACGCGGCAGAAGCTCGTGGAGATGCACGGATGTTAGATCGACGTTCGGGGCCAGACCGCACGCCGCGTGGAGAGGCGCAGGACTTCCAGAGTGGACGCGCCGCTGCACTCGAATCGACGCAGGAGCACAGCCATGCCTGAGCCGGGGACCCTCACCGCAGACCTGCCCATCGCGATCGAGAAGAAAGTCCGTGTCGCCGTGTCCCGGAAACGCCGGCAACACTCGGCTAAGCGTCTCGTACGCGAGAGTATCACCTGCATCCGCGCCGGCGGCACCTCGTTTGCGTTTGGCAAGAGCTTCCTGCGACCGTACGCGCTGACATACCTCGCCAAGAAACTGCAAGCCCGCAAGGCGACGCTGGTCCGGCACCCCGACTGGCACCTGACGATCTTCGGCCACACGGACGACGACGGTTCGGCCCGGCATAACAAAGCCCTGAGCAAACGCCGCGCACAGTCTCTATACGCTCTCATTTGCGCGGACTGCGATATCTGGGAAGGTCTGTACCAGACGGAAGGATGGGGACGCCGCGAGTTGGACCAGATTATAAGGTACCTCGGCAGCGGTGAATCCGCTGACGCCTCCGTGAACAGCCAGGACAAGCGGCTCGATTTATTCCGCCGCTACATGGCCGAAGCCAGCCTGGATTACGACGGCAGCCTGGGCCTGAAGAAACGCTTCACCACGCCACCGTGGGTCGGCTGCAGCGAGTACAACCTGATCACGCTCTACGACAAAACCCTGCCCAAGCGCAAGCGTCGTGTCTACAACGCGCGCAACCGCCGCGTCGTCATGTTCTTCTGGGCCGGCAAGGGACCCAAGCGTTTTCCACGCTGTGCCAGCACGAATTGCCCGGGTGCGGCGCGGACGTCGCCGCTGCGCGGCAGCCAGCATTTCCGCTGCTGGTTCTATCACGGGCACTTCGCGGAGAACCGTTGTGAATCGCCGGTTCGCGTTCCCATCCGGCGCAAGAGTACGACCTGCGCCAAGTTGAAGGCGCTCTACAAATACCTGCGTACGACGCGCAACCAGGACAAGAACCACTGCGAGTGCACTCTACTGCGCATTCTGGAATACTGCTATAACCTCTCCGGTGCGCGCTGCGTCCGTCACCGCAAGAGCGATCGCATCATGGACCCGGCGCAGTACAAGCTATGGATGGATGAGGTCTACCCCGGCATGTGTCTGAAGCTCTCGACGCTGGCCGGCAAGAGCTCACGCCCCATCAAGGAAATCCGCAGCGCACTGGATGCCGGGCGCATCCCGGACGCCGTTCGGCAGCACATAGCCCAGCAGGCGTATGGCCCATTGGATGCGAACGCCACCGTTGTGCCGATCAAGCACCTGGGCGACCGCTGGGTCATCACCGACAAGACCAAGAAGGCCAGGTACTACCTGCACTACCGCCCGTCGTGGGACATCGACATCTACCTGCTCGGCTACCGGCAGATGGTGCTCAATACCGTGTCGAACGCCAGCACTTGGCGCACGGAGATCGCCCGGGTTACCCCCATGACGGACACCGGCACCTACGAGGACCGCGAGATCTCAGCCACGGACTATTTCAATCGACGCCAGCATCAGCGGAACTTCCTGAAGGGCTACCTGTTACCCGTCCTGCGCGACCCTGCTGTTAACAAGGGCGGCAAGTTTGACCCGGCCCTCGCCACCAAGAAGCTGACTGCCGGAACCGCGAGGATAACCGACGGCGTGTGGTATTCCACGAACATCGCCATTCTCTATTGGCTCGAGAAGCACATGCACGCGATGCACGGCTGCTACGAGGACCCGCGCTTCGACGGTATCCACCTGAAACCGCAGATCCAGTTCCACAACTACTACGAAGGACACCGCAAGCAATCCGGTAGCATTTACAGTTGCTTTCGGCGCGGCTCGCGTACAGATATGAACCACTCCTTTCAGAATGGCACGAACTCCGTCGTGCACAACCTGTGCCGAGACAAGAACGTTCCGTGCGACCCGACGAGATGTCTGCGCATGAGCTGAATCCACATTTGCATGCGACCAGCGCTCAGCGGGAGGGCGCGTCCCCCGGCGAGGCACCGGGCCTGAATCGCGAGAGCCGAGCCACATTCGCACGACCAGGAGATCAAGCTGCCGGGCGGTAGACAAGACACCAGGAGCGCGGGCCAGATCGGCCCCAGGAGGCATCTGATGAACCGTAGCAGTACCACGCATCTTCTAGCCCTCACCATACTCGCCGCGTCAAACGCCGTCTGGATGGGTGGCTGCCCATGCGAGACGAACCCGGCCCACGTCGTCAGCACCGATCCACCCGACGGCGCCGTCGGCGTCGCCCCGAACGCCGCCATCCGCATCACGTTCGACCGCGCCGCCCTGCCGGCCAGCCTCGACGGCTCGATCGCACCAGACATCGCCTTCACCGACACGTGGTCAGACGGCGACACCGTCCTCACCGTGACGCCGACGAACGCGTTGGCCCCCAACACCACCTACATGGTAACGATCACGTCGTGCGATTTTGCCGACGGCTGTTATCTGTTGACCCCACACATCTTCACCTTCACCACCGCCGACCCCGACGCCAACGGCCAAACAGGCACCTGGCGACCAGCCGGCTTCGGCGCCGCGGGCAACTTCATCGGCGTCTGGTTCGACCCGTCGCAGGCCGGCGTCGTCTACGCTGCCAGTGATGTCGCCGGTGTCCTGCGCAGCACGGACGACGGGGCGACGTGGGAGCTGCGCAGCGTGGGTCTGGGAAACCTGGAGGTCTCGTCGTTTGCGATCGACCCTTTCGACGTCAACACGCTCTACGCCGGGACCGGTGCATTTGCCACTTCGAGCACGGCGGGCATTTACGTCAGCCGCGACGCGGGGCTGACGTGGGAACATCTCAGCAGCACCGCCGCACACGGGATCACCTTCCGCCGTTTCCGCACGGTCGACGCCCTGGCCGCCGACCCGTCGCAACCCGGTGTCATCATCGGCGGCAGCCGCTCGAACGGCATCTGGCGCACGACGGACAGCGGTGCGAGCTGGACCCGGGTGTACGCCCCACCACAGACCAGCACCGCCCCACCCAGCATCGAGGGCAGCTACCTCGTCCCCGACGACCCGACCTCGCCGCCGTTCCCCGCCCCCGTCTCATCGGTCGCCTTCGACCCGGCCAACCCCGGCACCGTCTACGCCGGCCTGCTCGGGGCGGGTGTGGTCAAGAGCACCAACGGCGGCGTAACGTGGCAACAGGTCAACAACGGCCTGCCCAGCGAGGCCACAACCGAGTACATCGCGGTCGGTCCCAACGGCGTACTCTACGCTGCGCTGGGCTTTGCCGGCGTCTACCGCAGCAATGACGGCGCCGCAACCTGGCAAGCTGTGAATGGCAGTGTCCCGCTGGTCGATGGGGACGGCATGGGTTGGCGCACGTCGGTCGCCGTCCACCCCACCAACGCCGACATCGCCTTCATGTCCATCGCCACGAACGGCGCGGAGGTGATCTGGCAGACCACCGACGGCGGCGCGACCTGGGTCACCCTGATCGACCAGAACGTAACGTACGACACAGTCAACGATCCCACGCGCGTCTGGTCTGCTGGCTCAGCAGCGACATGGCAGGTCAAGATCGACCCCCATAACGCCAGCCGGCTCCTCGCGGTCTCCTTCTGGACGATCCAGCGCAGCGAGGACGGCGGCGCCAACTGGACCGACTCGATCGTCGGCGCTCAGAACACCTGCGCCACGTCGATTTACGCGGACACCGACCACGCCCCCGGCACGCCCGACACGCTTTATGCGACTTTCATGGATGCCGGTCTGATGAGGTCGACCAACCAGGGGCAGACGTGGACGCCCGTCGCGCCCTCCGGTCCCGCGCAATACGAAACGTATGGCGGGCATTTTTGGCGTTTTGCCAGCGCGCGGGTTGGGAACACTAGGTACCACTACACGACGTGCGACCTCTGGCCACCAGTGAGCGCCAGCCAGGTCTTGCGCAGCGCCGACGGCGTGAACTGGACTGCTGTATTCCAGACGCCGCGGCAGACCGGTAGTTTCATGAGTGGCATGATGGGTCTGGCGGTGGACCCAACGGCGCCCGCGACGGTGTACGCAGCACAGGACGGTGGCCAGGTCTTCAAGACGACGGATAGCGGCGATACGTGGGTAGCGACCGGCGGCCAGCCGGGGGGGAACTCGTTTACTTACGCCCTGACAGTTGACGCCGCTGGCCGCGTGTTTGCGGGCACGCTCCTCGATGGCCTGTGGCGCTCGACGGACGGGGGCGGCACCTGGCAACGGGTGCTGCCCGAGCTCGGCACGGTCATGCAGTGTGTGGCGGCAGGGCAGAGCATCTACGCCGCCGGCGGCGACGCCAACCTGCATCGCAGCAACGACGGTGGGGAGATGTGGGAGACGCTGACCGCTTACGTGCCGGACATCACTGGAGACGGTGTGAGCGTCCAAGGCTGGGGCGTCGCGGTCGACCCCGCCGACGCCAACCACATTCTCTTCACCCGGCAGGACGCCTGGCACCCCGCCGACGCCGGCCCGGGAATCGTGGAGAGTTTCGACGGCGGCCTGACCTGGGATGTCGGGAACCAGGGCCTGGGGCTGCTCAGTGTCCACTCGATCGCGTTCGGCTCGGACGGTACGCTTTACGCGGCCACTTCGTGCGGCGGCGTTTGGCGTCGCCCGCCAACTGAATGATGCCGACCCCACTTTGGCTTCGCACGATGTCAGACACATGTGCGGTTGGGCGTTGGCGTAACGGGAGAGCGTGGGAGTTAGCTCCAGGGTTCTCGAGTCCGATTGGGCCCGTGGCGCATGATGAACGCGGAGTAGCGAGCTTCAATCCATGGGCCGGACAGTGAGCTGCTTCCCACGCGCCGGTCGTGCTCTCGTATCAGTATTGCCCTCGTTCAGCATTCGCCTTGATCACCATCTCCAAAACCTCCCCTATCAGGGCCCTCCGCCGGGGTTTCGGTTGTGGTGCTACCGGTGATACTCCCCACTAGCGCCAGTATCGCCCGGCGAATTGCTTCGGGCAGCGTGGGCCAAGACGCGGCAACGAGCTGGAAGTCGGGGTCGTCGAAGGCAGTCGCGCCGCAACTGTCGGGGGAATGGGCGGGTGTGTTAGCAGCGTTGGCGTAAGTATCTGTAGATTCCTTGCTTACGCTCGCCACCGCCGGCCTTCCAAGCTGAATGTTGCGCGCTCGAATCGCGTCGCCCGCTTTTGGCGTAACCCACGTCGAGCTCGCAGTTTCGGGTGACCTGCCGACGGTCGGTGGTGCGGTCTGAGGCGCGAAACCGCGCGGTTTTTACTGCGCTGCGTGTCAGGAGCACCACGATGTTGAACAGAAGCACTCCCTACGAACCGCCGTCGCGGCGCTGCCGGGCTGGCAAGACCCTGGTCACCCTGGGCGATGCCCGCACGGGGCGGCGCACGACCGCTTGCGCCTATGCGCCTCGGCTGAAGTCCCCGAGACGATCCACCGCCTGACGAAGCGCTTCCAGGGCGCGCTTACTGAGGGCGACGACGGCCGCTTCGGACTTACCCAAACGTCGCGCCACCTCGGCCACGGAAAGCCCATCGAGAAATCGCAACTGAATGAGCTGCCGATGCGAATCTGAGAGGTCCGCGAGGCTGACAAACAGGGCGCTTAGCGCCTCGTGCCGCTGGACGACGCGACTGGGCGTACCCGAATCCACGTACAGAGCGTCGAGCAGATTCCAGTACGAATCGGCCACGGGCCGATCGGCCGGCACTTCGCGATCGACGTCGCGCATCTCGCGGTGCACGGCCCGCCGGGCGTTGACGAGCTTCTGGTTCAGGATGGCCTGCACCCAGGCCAGGAAGGAGCCCGGGCCGCGATTCTCGAACTGGTCGATCTGCCGCGCGACGTCGATGTAGACTTCTTGGAGGATGTCATCCGGATCGAGCCGAGTCTTCAATGCTGGATCCATGCGGGCCTCAGCCCGCGCGCGCAGTTCGGGGTGGTGGCGGGCCAGCAGCTTGGCCAGCGCCAGTCGGTCTCCACTCTGGCACGCGGTAATCAAGATCTCGGTCTGGCAGTACTGCGTCATGACGTAGGCGCCCGTGGAATGTCGCGCCGCTGTTTTCGACGTCCCAGCTTGTCCTGCGTCTATCATACCATTCCCGGATGCGATTCGAGCAGCGGTTTGCCCACGCGCCGTGGCGGAGCTAGGATTTGGAGGTGGCGCTGGGGTGGGTCGCAGTTCCTGTATCGCAAGCAGAGACGGGACCATGAATCCGTCCGCTCCACGGGACAACGCGGAAGCCGATGAGCGCGTGCTTGCACTCGTGGACGAGTTTCTAGAACGCCGCGAGGCCGGTGAGGACCTCACGCCGGAGGGCTTTGCGGCCGAACACCCCGAAGTGGCCGAGCAGTTGCGGCCCTACTTGGCCGGAGTGCTGCTAATCGACCGGGCCTGCGAACTGGGGAGCGACAATGCCACGGGGAAGCTCGCGCCCGGGCAAACCGAGCTGCCGGCCATCGAGGGCTATGAGCTCATCGAGGAAATCGGACGGGGCGGGATGGGCGTCGTCTACAGGGCCCTGCAAGTTTCCACCAAGCGTATTGTCGCGCTCAAGGTCATGCTGGCGGGCGCATTCGCTTCTCGGTCGGCCCGGCGCCGGTTTGAGCGCGAGGTGGAGTTGGCCGCCAGGTTGCGACACCAGAACATCGTCACAGTGCTCGAAGGTGGGCACGTTGCCGATCGGCCATACTTCGCCATGGAGTATGTGTCCGGCACCCAACTTGGCCGCTACTTGTCCCAGGCGCTTCCTGATCTGCGCAGCACACTGAAAATGTTCGAGCGCATCTGTGAAGCCGTGGACTACGCCCATCAACGCGGCGTGATCCACCGCGACCTGAAGCCCGCCAACGTGTTAATCGATGACGAGGGCGAGCCGCGCATCCTGGATTTCGGCTTGGCCAAGCCCTGCGAGCGGGCCGGCGTGGAGGAGGGCCTGACGCCGCAAGTCGCCCCGCATGGGCTCGTTATGGGCACGCTCTTCTATCTTTCGCCGGAGCAGGCGGTCGGCGTACCCGAGGAGATCGATGTTCGCACTGATGTGTACGCGCTGGGCGTGACGCTATTCGAGGCGCTGACCGGGTCGTTGCCGTTTGATACGAGCGGCCGGCCGGCAGAGGTCATCCAGCGTTTGCTGGAAACCCCTCCCACCCCACCGTCGTCGTTGTCAACGCGGGTGGATGCCGAACTGGAAACGGTCATCCTCAAGGCGTTGGAGAAGGACAAGGCGCGACGCTACCAGTCCGCCCGGGAGATGGCCGACGACATCCACCGGTACCTCGAGGGCGAGCCGATTCGCGCCCGACAGTCGAGCAGCCTCTATGTCCTGCGCAAGAAGCTGCGTAAGCATCGTCTTGCTGCCGGCGTGGGCATGGCGGCCGTAGCGCTCGGCGTGCTCGGACTGCTTGGTGGTACGTGGTGGAAGGCGCGTGAGGTGGCGCGCGCACGCCGGGATGCGCTGGGTACCCAGCAGGGCTTGGAGAGTCAGGCACCGAGTCTTTATCTCGGACCGGCACAATCCCTCTTCGAGCGACACCCGGAACTGCCGGAAGCCGCGCTCGTGCAGGCCCAGGCGCTCCACCGGCGGGCCGAGGTATCCTATGAGGCGCTCCTGTTCCTCAAAGACGTGCTGACGGACAATCCCTCACGCTGGGCCTGCCGCGCCCTGCTGGCGGAGTTTTACCAGGCGGCCGGCAACACCGCGCAGGCCGATGCGCTGCGCATGCGCGCCTTGCGCGAAGCGCCCGACACGGCCGAGGCCTGGTACCTGCGTTCGTTCGCCACGCTCGACCCGCAACGTGCAGTGCAGTATGCGCAGGAAGCAGTCGCGCGCGACCCGGCACACGTGTTGGCCTGGCAGCGGCTGACCCAACTGCGCCTGGATACCGGCGATCTTGACGGGGCGCTGTCCGGTGCAAAGACGCTCATTGAACTGGGCGCGGCGGTCTCTCGTTGGACCTTCTTCAGAGGGGTTGTCTTTGCCAGACAAGGCCGCTTCCAGAAAGCGATCGAAGAGTACAGTCGTGTAAACGCCTATACGCACCTGGCACACACCTACCGCCGCATTAAGGAATACGACAAGTCCGTCGAATGCTACGGGAAGGCGCTGACAGGTAGTGGCGACACAGCAGGCGCGATGTGGCACTACTATCAGCGGGCCACGCCGCTGTGGATCCTGGGCCGCACCGATGAGGCCCTCGCGGATTATGAGCGTTTCCGCATTCAGTACGGCCGGCCGTGGTATTCCGATGCCCGGGCGTTTCTCATCCTCCAGCAGCTCGGCCGCCCGGACGAGGCCCAGCGAATACTGGAAAGCGCCCGGCGGGAGGTGCAGGAAGCCTGGCTGCGGCAGATTCTCCGCTGCCTGGCCGGCCAACTCAGCCCCGACGAGCTGGTCGCCGACGGCCGTGCTCGCAACAACCCGGAGCAGCTCTGCGAAGCCTACTACTACGCCGGTGAGGTCCACCTACTGATGGATGACCGCGCGGAAGCCCGTGAGTACTTCCAGCTATGCGTGCAGACCGGCGTCGAGTTTGATCCGGACTCCGGCATGGGCACTCCCATGAACGAGTGGGAACTGGCCCGGTGGCGGCTGGACACTCTTCCTGCCGACAAGAGCGCCACCTCCCATCCCTGAAGAAAAATCCGCGAAAGCGCGTCGTCCAGCGGCGCTGCGCGCGTATTACGCCGTGGCGGGCCGCGGGCCCGTCGCCGAGCCGGTCGCTCGGCTGGCGAAGAAGTACCTCGGAAAGGAGGTCACAGCCATGAACGCGCACCGTTCCGCGCAGAGGGATGTTCGTCAAGGAGAGCTGTTGATGGGCGGCAGCCGCCCGGCAAACGGTCAGGTGTACTTAACAAGGAGAACTCACATGAACGGCAGAATCGCAAGCATGGCATGCGTATGGATTGCCGTGGCCGTGCTCGGCGGCGCTCCCGCTGCTTACGGCGATGGTCCGATCGTGGCCTGGGGACACGACTACTCCGGCCAATGCGGCGTGCCGCCACCGAACGAGAGCTTCGTGGCGGTCGCCGCGGGCTCAAGTCACAGTCTTGGTCTGAAGGCCGATGGCTCGATCGTGGCCTGGGGCGACAATATATTCGGCCAGTGCGACGTGCCGACGCCGAACACGAGCTTCGTGGCGGTTGCAGCGTGCACGTGGCATAATCTCGGCCTGAAGGCCGACGGCTCGATCGTAGCATGGGGGCGAAACGAGTATGGCGAGTGCACCGTGCCTTCGCCGAACACGAACTTCGTAGCAGTTGCGGCTGGTGGTAGCCATAGCCTCGGCCTGAAGGCCGACGGCTCGATCGTCGGGTGGGGCTGGAACTACTACTACCAGTGCACCCCACCTGCGCCGAACACGGGCTTCGTGGCGGTCGCGGCGGGCTCTAACCACAGTCTCGGTTTGAAGACTGACGGTTCGATCGTGGCCTGGGGACAGAACGACGTCGACCAGTGCAGTGTGCCTTGGCCGAACACGAGCTTCGTCGGAATCGCGGCCGGTGTTGGTCATAGCCTCGGCTTGAAGGCCGGCGGCGCGATCGTGGCCTGGGGTACAAACTGGGCCGGCCAGTGCAACGTACCCTCGCCGAATGCGAGCTTCGCGGCGGTTGCAGCAGGTCATAACCACAGTCTCGGCCTGAAAACCGACGGCTCGATCGTCGCGTGGGGAGACAACAACCGGGGCCAATGCGACGTGCCGGCGCCGAACGCAGGATTCGAAGCAGTCGCGGGAGGTGGGTCGCACAGCCTCGCTATCAGAACTGGCGGACACAGTCGCGGCGACCTGAACTGCGACGGTGCGGTCAACGGCTTTGACATTGACCCATTCGTGCTCGTGCTCAATGCCACGCCGCCAGATTACCTGGAATACTACGCCGCGTACCCCGACTGCGATCACATGCTCGCCGACTGCAACGACGATGGCCTGGCCAACGGCTTCGACATCGACTCGTTCATTGCCCTGCTTGGCGGCGGGTAGGCTTACATTGAACGAGCCCAGCCGCCGCAAAGACAATCCGTAAAGCGCTTGACGCCCCGAGAGTGCCAGAAAGGCACTCTCGGGGCGTCTGCGCGCCGCTACGGTCCGCGGCCGAGCCGGTCCGGGTCGGTGTCGGACGTTACCGCGGTTCACAGCGAGGGGGGGCGCCGGACGATGCGTCGGCGTGTTTCCCCGCGGTGCACTGATTCCCGGTGGCTGGTACAAGCCCAGGTACAGGCGTTCGACATGTCGGCACTGGGACTTGGCAGACGAGCGGCCTTGCCGGATGATGTCGGCGATGGATGAACCGGGGCGAGTCAGACAGGTCCAGCTCGCGGCACAGGGCGACGCCGAGGCGCTCCAACGGCTGATCGTACACTACCACCCCCCCTTGCGTACGCTGCTGGATGCCCGGCTAAGCACCGCTCTGCGGCGGTACATCGATCCCGACGACATCTTGCAGGAAGCCTATGTTGCCGCGTTTCAGGCGCTGAGGAGTCGCTCTGGCAGGGCGAAGAGAGGCGCCGGGAGCAGCGGTGAGCAGGCAGACGAAGCCGCCGATACGCCGGCAACATCGGCGGGGCGCCCGGCGAAAGAGAGTGATGACGGGAGCGCGATAAGCCACGCCTTCGACAGTCCCGAGAGTTTCTTCAACTGGCTGGCGACGATCGCCATCAACCGCCTGAAGGACCAGCAGCGTGCCTGGCAGCGTCAGAAACGCGACGTCCGGCGGCAAGCCAGCGCGTCGCCCGGGCTGTCCGCCTCGTACCTGACCCTGGCGGGCCAACTCAGCGCTGGCCAGCCCACGCCCAGCCGCCAGCTCGCCACCGACGAAGCCATCGCGGCGGTCATGTCGTCGCTGGCCCGGCTGACCGCGGAGCAGCGGGCCGTGATTCGGCTGCGTTACCTGGAGGGGCGTTCGGTGGCGGAGGTCGCCGCCGCGCTTGACA